>JBAXTC010000661.1:0-4455 GCA_037130375.1 Verrucomicrobiota bacterium
GAGCTATTGACCGTATAGAAAACCGGAGGAGTGCCTTTCTTGTCCCGCACATTGGGATCGGCGCCGGCTTCAAGAAGCAATTTTAACGCGTCGGGATTGCCGTGGTCGCCATCAAGAGCGCAATGCACCAGAAGGACCTTGAGGTCTTCCACACGCCCCTCGCGGGCAGCCCGATGGACAGCGGTGCGTCCCTCGGCCCCGGGGACGTGCGGGTTGGCTGCTCCTCGGAGGATGGCACTAAGGCTTCGTGTTTTCATCGGATCTACTCCTTTCCTCGCAAAGCAACGCTGCCTCCCCGGCCCCGGCCTGAAACCAATCGCCCGGAAGCAATCAGGTTGTTTTTGACCCCATTGTAAGTTGGCTCGTCCCAACCCAGGGCCTCCCGCAAAGCGAGGTTTCCAGCTTTGCCACCCATCTCCTGTAAGCGGTTCAATAGTTGGTCACTCTGTTCAGCGGAAACCTGGACGACACCAGGCGGGGTTTCGACTTGCGACGGCGGCACATCTTCACTTTCCCCGTTTCCGCCATTCGGGACCGTCGGTATCGCCAGTGCTTGAGTGACTGACGTTAAACGCGCTGGCTGCAAAATGACCTGGCTGGCTCCCAACGCGGCGTAGTCGGAGGGATTGCAGGTCAGGATGATGAGCTGCAGGCCCCGAGAAACCGCCAGGTCCAACATGCGCTGGAGGATCTGAACCCGGTCAGGATCTGAGTAGGCAAAAGCATCGTCGAAGACCACCGGCAGGCAGCCATCGTGATCTTCCGCCAACACCTCGGCCATGGCGAGCCGGACAGCCGCCGCCACTTGTTCACGCGTCCCTCCACTCAAATGATCGAAGGCGACGGCACCGCCCCCTTGGATGGGGCGGACCAACTGCAGGCCTTGGAATGTATTCTCCGCCAGGATGACGGTGGCTTGGGCCCCTGCACCAAACAGGCACTGGATATAGCCTGAAATGCGCTCGGCAAAGGGCTTGGTAAACTGTTCTGCCAATGAGCGTTGTTCATCAAGGAAGAGCTGGTTGAGCATCCGCATGCCCTCTGCCTTGCGACGAACGCTCGCCAAATGGTCTTGCGTGGAACGGGCTTGGGCGATTGCCTGCGCCAGTCCCGCCTCCGGGTCATCCATGCCGTCGGAACGCAAAGCAGCCTGGGCCACAGCGCGCTTGGTCTCGGCATCGTGCTTTGCTTGCTCAGCCTTGGTCCAGGCACGCTCCAATCGATTTCGGTCTTGCTCCAGGATTTCCGGCTGGAGTTCGGCCAGGGCATTGCGGGTGCCGCTTAGAGTTGCCTTGGCCAAATTCTTCGCCAGTAGCGAGTCATTCAAGGCCATGGCTCTAGCTTCATCGTTGCCTTGGGTCTCGAGCAACAAATTCACCTGCGCACGCACTCCCGTAAGTTCGTTGGTCTGGTTGGCAATGGCATGCCGATGGTTGCTGAGAGCTTCGTCGGCTGCACCAAACGAATTGGTGGCCGCCGTCGAGAGGACTCTGGCTTGGGACTCCTCCGATTCGGCAGTGCTCAGCCCTTCTTCCTCGTTGACCAGGCATTGACGTGCGTCAGCCAGCGCCGGGAGAGCGGAGAATCCCGGCACTTGAGCCGTTCGATTCTCCACCTGGGCCACGGCTGCAGCAACCGCCTCATTGGCTGAGGCCATAGCGTTCGGAAGATCGGCAGCATCAAGGGCCGTTAGCGCCGTCTCAATGTTATCGATCCTGCCGGAAAGACCGCTACGGCGGGTCAGGGCATCGGTGGCCTCCGCAACATTGTTGACCATCAGCGCATCCAGTTGCTCCCGCAATTGCTGGCGTGATTCCTGCACCTTGGTCCTGGCCTCCTGCAAACGGATGCCGCCTCCAGGACTGATACGGAGGCGAACCGATTTGCCAACGGTAATTTCAGCCGGTTCCGTCACTACCTGGCTTTCACCAACTCCAAGCGAGCTTTCACCCATGCGTACCGGCTCACCGGCCGCCAGCACCTCGATGCCGACAGCCATTCCCCGGAGGGTGGCTTCGCATTCACTGACCTCCGCCTCCAGGTTCCGGAGTCTTCTGAGTTTGGCGGCGGTGACTTCCGGCAGCTTAGCTAGCTCCTCACGCAACTGGTTCAGTTGCTGCTGGTGCTCGCGCACTTGGTTTTCTTTGTTCGACAGTTCCTTGAGTCGCCCTTCCTTTTCGAGCCGGGCGACCCAGGCTGCTGCCAGGTCACGTCGCTGGCGGGCGGTTCGGGTGCCATTGGCAGACTGCTCGTAGCGTTGCGCGGCCTCATTTGAATGTTGCCTGGTGTTCAGGAGAGCCTCTTCCAGTGTCTTGGTTTTTTCGTTTTGTGGCTGGAGACTGGTTTCAAGAATCCGAATCCTGGCCCGAAGCTCGGCGATTTGGGTATCCTTGCGCTTCAGTTCCTCATAGGTGGCTTGGGTTGAAGCCGCGTTTGGAGTCTGGCAGGCCTCCAGTTGGCGCAAATCAGCCACGCTAGCGAGCTTCGCGGCAACTCCCTCTTTTTGGCCTTTGAGGCGGGTCAGGTCCTGAACGGAGACAGCGATGGCGTTTGTGGCGGATTCAAAATCCACGGCGGCTTCCTGCAACTGCGTAACTCTCTGGGCCGCCTTTAGACGCTCAGTTTCCGCCTGGCTGGCTGCTTTCTCCGCCTTGTCCAATTCGGAGTTGGCCCTGGCATCGCCTGCTTGAGTGAAAAAACCTCCCTCGGCTGCGGCAAACCTCGCCGCCACCCGTGCATCCAATTCGGACTGCAATGCCGCCGCACCGCCAATTCTTTGGAGTTGGTGTAACAGGTCATCCTTCTGCAGATTGGCGTGTTGGGAAGGATCGTTGCCGCTCTCGCCCTGCCATACCCAAAGGTGTGACCACTGCTGGACTATTCGTTCGCCTACGCCCCGGCCTCCAACTAAAGCCTCGACCTTCAGCAGCGCGGCCAAACGAGTTTCCGCGTCCTCGCCAAACCAAGGCTCTTTCCCATGTTGCACTAACCGGGTTGTCCCATTATTGCCGCTGAACCGCTTCGAAAGCTCATAGTTGGAACCGCCCACCGAGAAGGCCAGTTCCACTTCGGGTGCGCCGGGAAAGCAGTTGGACACCATGCTCTTTTGGACGTCTCCGGTGATCTTGGACTTGAGAAAAAGGGCTCGGTGGACCGCTTCAACCAGTGTGCTCTTGCCGCACTCGTTAGGGCCTCCAATCAGGGTGCGGAAATCATCCAAAGGAACCGAGAGTTCACGATGCACCCGATAATTGCGAATGGTGATGGATTTGATGTGCATAGGTGGCCTCAGTTTTCGTTGCAGGCAGCGTAAAGCTCGCGCAGGGCGATTCGCGCCGACGCTGCCGTCTCGTCGCTGCCACCCGCTCGCGCCACAAGTTGTGAAGCCACGCGGGCAATGAGCGGGTCAGATGGCCGCTGGGTCAGCGCCTGAATCTCCTCCGCATTCGGGGCAACGACGACCTTATTTGTGAGCTTCAGACGCAACAGCCGGGCCTGGAGCGACTCGATTAACTGTTCCAGGCGGCTCGCCGCTTGAACGCCTAAGGAGCCTGTCAGCTCCAACCGCAGCAGGTCTTCATTGGCCCGTTGCCCAATCAGGTTTTCAAGTCGTTCCTGACAGATCAGCAGGCTGGAATCCTCGGCGAAATCAAACGCAAGCTGATGCCAGCCCAGGCGACAGGTGCGAAAAGGTGTGACTGTCGGTGGTTGCCCACGCTCCGCGACAACGCCGAGCACGTTGCCTTGATCATGGCCTTCGCCCTTGGGAAAACGATCCAGTTCAGGGGTGCCGGAGAACCAGGCCGTCGGGGTGACTTGCTTCGTGCCGTGCCAGTCACCCAGGGCCACGTAGTCGAAAGCTGCTTCCGGCAAGCGGGGCAGGTCGATTTGGTTTGTCGCCGCCGAATCTGAATCCTCCTCATCGGACTGGCTGGTAAAACCCTGCGTGCTGCCATGCGCCAGCACAACGCGAGGTTTGCCGTTCGAACAACCGGAGAAAGCCTCCGGGGACCGCAGCCATGCCGTGGTGTCGTTACATTCGGCCCGGCGCAGCAACGGACACGGAAAAATCCATGCGGAATCCAGTTCGACCGGCTCGGGCTTGAGCAGGATGCGAAGGTTGGGCGCAAGGCTGGCTTGTTCACGCTGAAAAAAGCTTTGCTGCCAGATGCCTCCTGGCCCGCCATGGTCGTGATTCCCGGGGATCACGACCACGGGAATTACAAGCTGGCCAATGGCGCTGCAGGCCGCCGAAACAGTGGCTTTGCTGGCTGTCGAAGAGTCGAAAAGATCTCCGGCCACCAGGACAAACTCCGCCTGGTGAGCCTTGGCCGCCTCGCCGATTCTCCGAATCACCTGGAAACGCTCTTGCTGAACCAGCGCGCGCTTCTGGGGATCGCCGATCCCCGCGAAAGGTTTGCCCAATTGCCAATCGGCGGTGTGCAGGAATCTCAT
>JBAXTC010000662.1:0-4438 GCA_037130375.1 Verrucomicrobiota bacterium
GAGCGGCTGACGACGCGCGGTTTTCGTTTTACGCGGCAGCGCAAGCATGTCTATTCTGTGCTGCTGCGGAAGCGCGATCATCCGACGGCCGAGGAAGTGTTTATTCGCGCCAAGCGCGGGCTGCCGGATATTTCCATGGCGACGGTCTATAACTGCCTGGACGCGCTGGTGAAATGCGGTTTGGCTCGCCAGGTCACATTGGAGCGCGGCGCGGCGCGGTTTTGCCCGAATATGCGGGAGCATTGTCATTTTTATTGCAATACATGCGAAGAGGTTTTTGATATTGATTTGCCGGCTGATGCCGGGATGGCGGTTCCGAAAGGGTTTAAGGCGGAGCGTTATGACATCGCCATTTATGGGCGGTGCCCGGCGTGCAGCAACGGCAGAGGGCGGAAAGCCCCGCACGAGCCCTATCTAAGAGTTGAAACGTGAAACGTGAAACGTTAAATCGAGTAATTGAGCTGGAGCCGTTGCCTGGGGCAACAGCGATGCTGGCAGAACGGTTTTTGAGCACAAGATGAGCACAGCTACCGAGACAATCGAGGGATTGGTGCAGAAGGAATACAAGTATGGCTTTTTCACGGATGTGGAGGCCGATGCCGCGCCGCCAGGCTTGAATGAGGACATAGTCCGCTTCATCTCGGCGAAGAAAAGCGAGCCGAAGTTCATGCTGGACTGGCGGCTCAAAGCGTATCGGCATTGGCTGACAATGAAGGAGCCAGCCTGGCCGCACGTCCATTACCCGCCCATCAATTACCAGAACTCTGTTTATTATTCCGCGCCCAAGAAGAAGGGCGATGGGCCGAGGAGCCTCGATGAGGTTGATCCGAAACTATTGGAGACTTACGAGAAGTTGGGCATCCCTTTGAAAGAACGCGAGCGCCTGGCCGGGGTGGCGGTGGATGCGGTGTTTGATAGCGTGTCGGTCGGCACAACCTTCAAGAAACAATTGGCCGAAAAGGGGATCATTTTCTGCTCGTTCAGCGAGGCGGTGCAGGAGCATCCCGAACTGGTAAAGAAGTACCTGGGCGTGGTGGTGCCGTACACGGATAACTTCTTCGCGGCGCTGAACTCAGCGGTGTTCAGCGACGGCTCGTTTTGTTTCATTCCGAAAGGCGTGCGGTGTCCGATGGAACTGTCCACCTATTTTCGCATCAACGCAGCCAATACCGGCCAGTTCGAGCGCACATTGATCGTGGCGGAGGACGGGGCTTCGGTCAGCTACCTTGAAGGTTGCACCGCGCCCATGCGGGATGAACACCAGTTGCACGCCGCGGTGGTGGAGTTGATCGCGCTGGACAATGCCCAGATCAAGTACTCGACCGTGCAGAACTGGTATCCGGGCGATGCCCAGGGCCGGGGAGGCATTTACAATTTCGTCACCAAGCGGGGCTTGTGCAAGGGAAAGCGCGCAAAGATCTCCTGGACGCAGGTGGAAACCGGCTCCGCAATCACATGGAAATACCCGAGCTGCATTTTGCTGGGCGACAATTCGGTGGGTGAATTCTATTCTGTGGCGGTGACCAACAATTATCAGCAGGCGGACACCGGCACCAAAATGGTCCACATCGGCAAGCACACGCGCAGCACGATTGTCTCCAAAGGCATTTCGGCCGGCCACGGCCAGAACAGCTATCGCGGGCTGGTGAAGATTCAGAAAGGCGCTGCCAACGCGCGTAATTTCTCGCAATGCGATTCGCTGTTGCTCGGTAACAAGTGCGGGGCTCATACCTTTCCCTACATCGAGGTGAAGAACACCTCGGCGCGGGTGGAGCATGAAGCTTCGACTTCCAAAATCGGCGACGACCAGATATTTTATTGCAACCAGCGTGGCCTGGCGACCCAGGATGCGGTTAACATGATCGTGAACGGGTTTTGCAAAGAGGTGTTCAGGGAATTGCCGATGGAGTTCGCTGTCGAGGCGCAAAAGTTGCTCGGCGTGAGTCTCGAAGGCAGTGTGGGGTAAAGCCCGCGCGCGGGTGGTTGCGTGAGTTGCGTGGGTCACATCGAGCCACGCAGAATCAGAATTCAGGAAAGCAAATCAATCAACGATGAAAGAACCGATATTGGAAATTAAGGACCTCAACGCCGGCGTGGAGGGCAAACAGATACTTAAAGGCATCAATTTAACGATTTATCCGGGTGAAGTCCATGCTGTCATGGGGCCGAACGGCAGCGGCAAGAGCACGCTCGCCGCCATCCTCGCCGGCCGCAAGGGCTACGACGTGACCAGCGGCCGGGTCAGTTATCAGGGCAAGGATTTGCTGGACCTGGATCCGGAGGAGCGCGCGCGTGAAGGGCTTTTTCTCGCCTTCCAATACCCGGTGGAAATCCCCGGGGTCAACAGCACTTATTTTCTGAAATCCGCGCTGAACGAAATCCGCAAGCACAAAGGCCAGACCGAGCTCGATGCCATGGAATTCATCGCCCTGGTGAAGGATAAAATCCAACTGCTCGAATTGAAGGAAGACCTGCTGCGACGCTCGGTTAATGAAGGTTTTTCAGGCGGAGAGAAGAAGCGCAACGAGATTTTCCAGATGGCCGTGCTCGAACCCAGACTGGCCATTCTCGACGAGACGGACTCCGGCCTCGATATCGACGCGCTTAAAGTCGTCTCCAACGGCGTCAACAAATTGCGGGGGGCCGATAATGCGCAACTGGTCATCACCCATTACCAGCGGCTGCTGAATTACATCGTGCCGGATTTTGTCCATGTGCTGGTCGATGGCCGCATCGTCCGCACCGGCGGCAAACAACTCGCGCTGGATCTCGAAGAGAAGGGCTACGATTGGGTCGTCAAGGAAGAGGTCGCGCCCGCGTGATCGCGCCAACGCACCCTAAAATCCCCTCCTGAAAACCATGAGCACAAATAAGAAGCCTCTCTTCGTCACCGATGACGGGAGGAATCTGACATTCACGTTCATCATCGTCACATCGCTGTTCCTGCTCTGGGGCTTCTGCAACGGGATGATCGACGTCATGGACAAGCACTTTCAGGATCAATTACACCTGACGAAAGCGCAGTCGGCGTGGGTGCAATTCGCCCACTATATGGGCTATACGTTGATGGCGCTGCCGGCAGGCTGGATGACGCGGCGGTTCGGCTATAAGTGGGGCATCATCTTCGGACTCGTGCTCGTCTCGCTGGGCGGGTTCTGGTTCATGCCAGCAACCTATATCTCGCAGTTTTGGGCTTTCCTGATGGGGGTTTGCTTGATCGCCATGGGCTTGACGGTGCTGGAAACGGTGGCCAATCCCTACACGACAGTGCTTGGCTCCAAGGAACGCGGACCCACCCGCATCAACCTGGCGCAGTCCTTCAACGGCATCGGCTGGATTCTCGGCCCGATTATAGGCGGGAAATTTTTCTACTCCGAGGCGGGAGTTGAAGTGGCGCATGGCCAGCTCTACATTCCTTACCTCGCCACTGCCATTATCGTTTTGGTGCTGGCGGTGATCTTCTACTTCGCGAACGTGCCCGATATCCAGACCGAGGACGCCTATCAAACCGACGGCAACCAAGTTGATTCCAGCGGCAACCCCATGAAGGAGTACAACCGCATTTTGATTTACCTGTTGATGCTGCTCAACGTGGGCGGCTGCGGGTTTGCGGCCTACATGATCCTCGGGTTGGTCTTGCCGGCCTGCAACGTTAGTGCGGAGGCAACTGCGACACTGGTGCCGGCGCTGGTCGGCGTGGGGGTGGTTGTCGCGGGCGCCGCGCTGGTTCCCACAGCGAGGAAGATCACGTTCCACAGCATTTGGGCCCATCCGCATTTTTCTTCGGCCACGCTGTCCCAATTCTTCTATGTGGCGGCTCAGGCTGGCATCTTCAGCTTCTTCATCAATTACGTCATCTCCGAGATGCCCTCCGTCTCCAAGGGAGCCGTGGACGGCTGGTTGATCAGCGGCAACGCTGTGCTGCGCGAAGGCGCGTATTTTGTGAATGAGAAGGGCGCCACGCGATTGCTCGGCTTCGTCGCGTTCGTGCTCTTCTGCGTGGGCCGTTTTGTCGGGGCGGCGGTAATCAACAAGGCCCCTGCGCATCGCGTGCTGGGCAGTTACGCGCTGCTGAATGTGCTCTTGTGCGGCGTGGTGGTCATGAAGCTGGGCTGGATCTCGGTGGTAGCGGTCTTTCTGACCTTCTTCTTCATGTCCGACATGTTCCCGACCATTTTCGCGCTGGGGATTCAAGGGCTGGGGGCACAATCGAAGAAGCGTGCCTCGGCGTTCATCGTGATGTCCATTACCGGCGGCGCGCTCATGCCGAAGGTCATGGGGCATCTCGGCGATGTTTACAACATGTCGATCAGCTTCTGGATGCCGCTGGCGTGCTTTGCGTTCATCGCCTGCTACGGATTCATGTGGCCGAAGTTGAGCCAGTCCGAAGGCGTGCGTGGCTTGAAGACCTCCGGCGGGCATTAACATCACGGCAACT
>JBAXTC010000663.1:0-4431 GCA_037130375.1 Verrucomicrobiota bacterium
ATCGAAGAGTGCCTGGCTGAGGTCGAAAAAGGTTGACGCGCAGTCCCTCGCTTTCCTTGCGCTCTTTGTGTTCTTTGCGGCTAACTCAACTGCCGAATTTAGGATTCTCCATATCCGTGTCATCCGGCAATCACGTGGCTGTAGGTTGACACGCAGCGAGTTCATGCAAAACTTGCATCCGACATGAATGTGGCATTGACATCGCGACACAAGCATTTGGTAGCGGAGAACGTGAAGTCGGATTCGCCCTCCGCGAACAGGGGCGTGCTGAAGTAGCGTTCGGCGCGGTCGCAGAGCAGCGTGACAACGACGGCCTCGGGAACGACGTCACGAGCCACACTAGCCCATCGACTGGTCGTTCTCCTTCCGTTGCTCTCCACCCTGCATTGCTCCGACGCAGCCGCAGTGTGCCTTTCATAGTGGGCCACTTGCGGTGCGTCAGGCGTAGAATCTTTGTTCAGGGCCCCTCGCGCAGTCGGAAGAACGTGGTGGCGCTGCCGATCGAAACGCTCGTCTTTGTCAGTTCGCCGTCTTGCACAAAGGGCGGCTGCGGAGTTACATCGGAGAAGTCGCCCGCCGACAGGCTCGTCGCCGATTGCAGAACCTGAGCGGCAACCGACGCCGACCAGGAGAGTTGGACAGACGCGCCGGACCTGGAAATGGCCAGGGACGGCCGCCCTTGCAATTCGTAAACGTTTCCCTGGAGCCCACCGATCAGCAATCTCTTTCCATCCACCGCTGCATCCCAGCCAAAATACTGGGTCGAGCCGCCCGTTGCTCCGTCCAGTTGGGCTTTGGTGTAAGTGGTGTAGAGCGGGCCCAGCGTGGTGGCGTCGGTCATTTTATAGACATACACGCCGTTATCAGTCGTCTGCACATAGAGATAGCCATCCCGCTCGACGGCGGTCCACAGGCCGAAACTGCCTGAACCGGTCAACGTCGGAAGGCTCCCCAACTCGGTCTCGGCCCCGGTAGCCAGGTTGATGGCGTAGAACTTAGGATTGTTGTTCTGTCCTGCATCGCCGTAGTAAGCGTAACCGCGGTAAACATCGCCCACGCGCACGTTGCGTATGCGGGTGGTTACACTGGTTTCGACATAACCATTGGGATTCCATGTGGTGTTGAAAGCGATCGAGAAGGGTTCGGCAACCACGTCCGCAAGGCACAGCCTGGTCCGGTATGTAGGTGTATAGACCGTGTAAATGATCGTATCGTTGTCCACCCAATCCCAGCCTGCCGCAGCCAAGCTGTCTGCCGTATAGGTCGAGATCGGGTTGAATCCGTCCCAATCGTAGCGGGTGAAAGTGGGTTGCTCGCCGCCGATGATATGGCTGGAACCCATCATGTAGGTGAACCGATTCGCCCCTCGGAACGGGGCCACCATGCGGTGTTCCAACGTGGTAGTGCCGATGTTCGTCACCAGCACTTCGGGAATATTGGAGCCCCAAGGATACCGTCCGAAACACGGATTGTTAATTTGGTTGGCGTAAACTTTGTCATCGAATAACCGCGGGTTGAACATGGAGTTGCCAGCAGTGCCGATATCCGCGCTGGGATTAACCGTGACCCGCCGCTGGAGGTCCTCGCCCAGGTAAGGCACGCCCGCGCCGCCCAGTTGAAAGACCTGGCCGGCAAGCCCCCCGAGAAGCAGATTGCTGCCGCCCGAGGTGAGATCGAGCCCGAAATATTGGGCGGCCCCACCCGTCACCGCATCCAGTTGCGACTTCGTGTAAGTCGTGTGGAGCGGGCCGATGGTTGTCGGGCTGGTCATTGGATACACAAAAATGCCGTTGTCTGTGGTTTGGACATAAAGGAAGCCACCTCGCTCCACCACGGTCCAAAGGCCGAAACTGCCAGTGCCAGTCAATACGCCCAAATTCCCGAGCAAAGTCTCTGCGCCGGTCGCCAGGTTTACCGCGTAAAAGTTCGGATTCGTATTCTGCCCTGCATCACCGTAATAAGCGTACCCGCTGTACACTTCGCCAACCCGGATGTTGCGTATCCGGGTGCTCACGCTCGTGGTGATGTAACCGTTCACATTCCAGGTGGGCTTGACCGTCACCGAGAACGGTTCGGCGACCACGCTCGCCAGGCAAAGCCGCTTGCGATTTCCGCTGGTGTAATCGGAATAAATGATTGTGCTCTCATCCACCCAATCAAACGAATCGGCCAGTTGCAGGTCGGGCGCGTCGATGCTGAGCGGACTGGTGCCGTCGTAGTTGTATCGAGTGAACTTGGTCGCGGGCCCCGAGGCACTGCCTGACCCGAGAATATAGGCCGATTTATTGGCGCCACGGAATGGCGCCACCATCCGGTGCTCCAATGCGTTATCCGAGCTGCTGTTGACCAGCATTTCTGCCAGCGTTGAGCCAATGGGGTACCGGCCAAAACACGCAACACCAATATTGATCTGGTTGGCGTAGATCTTGCCATCGAAAAAGCGCGGGTTGTACATGGTGCTCCCGGCGATGCCCAAGTCCTGGCTGGGCACGACGACGGCACACAACCGCAATTGTTCCGACAGGTACGGCGCGGCCTGAGTTAGTGAAGCCACCAGACCAACGACCGCAAGGATTACTTGCTTTTTCATAACATCTTTGTCTTGTTCTTTTTCTTTGAGTTGTTTTTCTGTCAGTTGGGAAACTGTGAACAGGCTCCGTCCGAACCTGCGGACGCCCTGACGAAGTCAGGCCGAAGAGCGCGGCACACGTCTCTCATGGCTGGATTTAATCACAGGAGCCGGTTCCGCTGCAATGACTAATTCCAGTCATGCGCGCAGGGATGCTGGGAGTTTGCTGTCACTTGTCGATCTGCGCTTCCAGCACCCAATACGCTTTAGAGAGGTTTGCCGTCTGGTGGCCAAGCGACTCATCACAGGGCGGCGGAGGTGATCGTATAGCATTGACCTGCTTTGAACGGTTACCCGAGCAATGTCATCGGCAGCGTGTGACACAGGCGCTTACACAGACATTTGGCCGTAGATTTGCCCCGCAGCATTTGCAAAGGTCATTTCAGGGTCGTTTGAGGGTCGTTTGAGGGTTGCATGGTATTGGTGAGTAAATCCCTTGTCAGGGGATTATCCTGGAAATAGGATGCAGTCATGAAAAGCAAGATTGGGCGGCAGGAAGCGCAAGTGCTGGCCTACACGCAGATGCGCAAGCTGCGCGTGGTGAGGACGGGTGATTTGAGCGAGCCGCTGAACCTGGATGCGCGGCAGGAGCGCAAGGTGTTGAGTCGGCTGTCGCAGGCGGGGATGATTGCCCGGGTGTGGCGCGGGGTGTATCTGGTGCCGCCCCGGCTCCCGCTGGGGGGCAAGTGGAGTCCGGGCGAGTTCCTGGCGCTGGACACGTTGATGGCCATGGCCGGAGCCAAGTATCAGGTGTGCGGGCCGAACGCTTTCAACCGCTACGGTTTCGATGAACAGGTGCCGAACCGGCTTTATGCGTGCAACAACTGTCTGTCCGGCGAGCGCCAGGTCGGAAGCGTGACGTTGATGCTGATCAAGGTGGCGGAGGATCGACTGGGTGACACGGACTCGTTCCAGACGCCCGACGGGGTGACGGCGGTGTATGCGTCGCGGGCGCGGACGCTGGTGGACGCAGTGTATGACTGGTCACGTTTCAACGGCATCCCGCGCGGTTACGAGTGGATTCGGCGGGAGTTGAAGGCAAAGCGGGTGAGCGCGGCGGAATTGGTGAGAGGCACGCTGCGCTATGGCGACATAGGCCAGACCTCAGGTTTTTGAGAAAAAGGGCCGCTAGCGACCGCAAGTTCAGTTCCCTAGAAATGGACGTGCTTCCCCTCGCAGGCCAAGAAGGCGATAGGGCTTAAATTGCTGTGAGCGGCGAGGGCTTGGCGTAAGGTGTTCCGTGCGAAGCGGGCGTTGGTAGCCATCGCACTGAGCATCATCATGAAAACGAACACCTGTGGGCAATTGATTTTGGGCACCGACAAGCGCAATCCGTGTTTGGAGATGTACCAGGCTTTGACTTTTTGATGCTCAAAAAGCTGGAACCCATGATTCAACTGAACTCACAGGAGACAACAGAGACAACAGAGTTGCACCCTGTCACAACCTTTGAACAGGGAAGACGGGAAGACAGGGTGCCTTTGAGCGCCCGAACTTAAGCGAGCCACAGCAGGGGCCATTTCTGAGCGCCACAATGACCTGGCGCGAGGGTATATTATGGAGTGCGCCGGCAGAGACTGCACCTTAAACGTATCTTCAGCGACGAAGATGTTCCCAGCTCCGTTAGGAGCGCCATGTTTATAGTAACGCCCACCCCGGATGCTCGGCCAAGCTCCTTTAGGAGTGGCATGAATGGCATTTTGCATCCCTCACAGGAGACAACAGAGTCAACAGAGTTGCACCCTGCCACAACCTTTGAACAGGGAAGACGGGAAGACAGGGTGCCTTTGAACGCCTGAACC
>JBAXTC010000664.1:0-4429 GCA_037130375.1 Verrucomicrobiota bacterium
CCAACCCGAGGGCCTTGCGCAACTCCTCGGGGATTTCCAAGGTCGGCGCGCCGGGCGGCGCCGGGGCCAGACCTGCTGCCGCCAGTCGCTTCGACAGTTGGTCCCGCTTTTCCTGGGGAAGCTCCGAGGCCACGACAAGGAGTTGCGCCAATAATTGATCCGCCGATACGGGCTCCGGAATTGGCGGCGAAGTGGCGGCAGGCGCCGGCTCGATGATCTGTCCCGCAACCGGAAATCGTGAAAGCAACGCCTCCAGATACCGCTTCCGCTGGGCCGGTGCCACGGTCTCGAGGTTACGCGCCACTTCTTCCATCAAATACTCCCGCCTTTGTTCCGGGGCGGCAGCCACGGTATCGGCCTGAATGAGCCGCAACCGGCCAGCGACTTCGCTGATCCAACTAATTTCTTGCTCAGTCAGAACTGTCACTGTATCAATGGGTGAACCGTTCCACCTTAATCGCACTTCCATCGCCCGAAGTCAAGCCAACTGCCATCACAATATTCAAACACTCAGGCAGCTCAGTCCCGCTGTTTTGTCAGCGGATTAATCAGGGTGTCTTGCACCTCGAATTCCAACGTCCGTTTCTTAGCCACCCAGGCTCTCTTGTTGAGGGGGATGAATTTTCGCCGGGGGTCGGCGGTACCGGCCGGAAAGTTCGTGCCGGGCAAATTGGCGATGATCAACAGGTCGGTGGCTTTTTGCAGGTCGAGCCATTTCTGCCATTGCAGATTCGTGCGCGCGACGACCCAAGGCACGTTGTACACCAGATCCTTCGAGAGCGGATGCGCGTCCTGCCGCCTTTGATCGCCCGGCTTCCAATACTGATCCATATCGTAACCCTCCCAAAGCGGCTTGCCGCCCCTGGGCACGCCGATGAGATCAACCTCGATCGTCGAGTAGGTCGTCTTGGTAATGTTCAGGTTCCAGGCAACCGGCTGCGTGGAACGGCAGCCGAACCCAATAAGCGGGAGGGCCAGAAGCAAAACCGACAATTGACTGAGTGTCTTCCTTTTTGTTTTCATAATCTTGAGCTCGCAAACGATTAATTGTCTAATGCACCTTTCACTGGTCTTAATACAACAGGAGGGCAACGTGGTCAAGCAGCAAAGTTGCTACACCAAAAAGAGCCGCCCGAACCCAAGGCAAAGGTTTTGGCCGAGGAAACAATTTATATTGCGATTCGCCGTTTTTGTGCCATAAACCAATGACATGGAAAACAACGAGCGAGCGCGGAATTCTTTTCCTCCCGCGGGGATGATGCTGGCACCCATCCATTGCTTCGCCGAGGGTGCCCAGCTGCGAATCTGCCTTTTCCTGCGCTCGGAACCGGACGCCGGCTCAGACCCGTTCGTCCTGCTTCGCGAACTGCCCGGGTCACGCGTGTACCTCGGGGCTGTTTGCGACGCGGATGCCCGATTGCAGGAGTGGGTCGAGATTTGGGTGCAGACGCTCGATTTGAGAGATGTGGATTTCTCCGGCTCGCAGGAGCGCCTGACCAACTACGCCTTCGACCAGCGCTGGCTCGCGGACCACCACCGGTGCCTGACGAATCTCCCCGAAACCGTCATCGTTACGGGCATGGAAGAGAAACACCCCAGACCGCTGCTCATCAAGCGGCGCACCGATCAAGCCGCTTCACCTTTCGCACCCGTCGAGGCGACAGACTGGCAGATCTGCCAGGATGACGCGATGCTGCACTCGTTCGGCCTCGCGCCCTATTCGACTTCGCCGTTCCGCTACTTGCACACTCCGGACACGACCGGCACCAAGACTTTTCTGGCCACGGCCCCGGATGCTCTCACGAATTCGCACGTGCAGGGCATCGAGCGGCTGAGGGAAGTTCCCGGGGTTAGCGCGATTTTTAATCCGCAGGCCGGGTTGATCCGGGTTACGCGCTTTAGTCCCTTGGGTCTTGAAGAGTACCTTCAGGTTCTGGAAGGGCGGTCGTGGGAGGGGGTGGGGCCGGAGGCAACGCGGGTGTTCCAGTCGGAGCGCTATGCAGCTCTGCAAGCCTGGTCCACCACCCCGCACGGAATACCGTTCCTGCTTTACCCAAAGGCAAATTCAAGGGAACGCTTCAACGAAGTGCTGCTGCTCAAACTCGCCATGCTGCTGGCCATGTTCAAACAGGTGAGGACATACGTAAAGACGCACCAGCTTCCCTTGTTGAACCTTGCTCCCGACAGCTTCAATGTGCGGCTGCCGGAGGTTGGCGAGCCGTTCCCGGCGCTTTGGTCGGCAAAGTGCGTTCTGGTCAAACCCGGCCAGGCCTACGCTTTGAAAATCAAATCCACCGAGCAGAGGTATTTTCTTCGTCTTGGCCGGATCGAGCCATCTCCCTTTCTGCCCGAAGGACTGGGCGCTCATTCGTTGGGGATCGGCAGCATCCGACTTCGCAATGTCCTGCCGGAAACCGATGGCATCGTGGTGGAAGGCACACTGGTCGCCGAAGACTATCTCGGGTTGGATCCCAACGATCTGCTCTGGTTCAAACTGCCCGTGGCCGAAGAACGGCTCACGTTCTACGCTCATGTCTATTCTTCGGAAGCGGTGGGGCCTAAAGAAGCGCGGTTTCGCAGCGTGCCCGCCAAACTGTCCGATGCGGCGGTCGCCGCTTTGAAACGCACCGCCGCGTTTGCGAAGTCGCCCTACGAGATTTGGCCGTTGCTGAGTTCTCCCTGTGATCTTCACTCGCTTGGCATCCTTGCGACCCGGACCCTGCTGGCCAACAGCCAGAGCAACTTTCCGGTTATCGTCGATGACGTTCTGGGCCTGGCCAGACGCCTGGGCAGGGAGCAAGGCGGAGAAGACAACCTCGTGCCCACTTTGAGTTCCCTGCTCGAGGGTGAGCAAAAACTCCGCGACCTCGTCAGCCCGCGTTCGCTGGTCGAATCAGACCGCTCGCCCGAGCAGGCATGGTCGTTAATCCACAAAGATCTTTGGCTGGAAGCAGTCGGGTTGGTGCTGCGGCTTTTTCCCGACCCGGGAGCACAAAGTTACTGCAAAGGATTCGGCGATGTTTCGCCCCTGGCCCTGGAGACGGTCTTTGACCGGCCGATTCAGGAACTGGAAACGCTGGTGTTGTGCCTCCGCAGCGCGCTAGTGCCGAGCCTGTACGCCAACCAGGAGATCGCCAGTGTGCTGCTCGAACAATTGGCCAATGTTTGATACCAGTTGGTTTCGAGATAGTTGAGAAGCAGTTTCAAGCGCATTCTGACTAAAATTGGCGTCACCGCTCTCATCGGGCCTGGCTTGCCTGAGCCACGACCCGTTCGGGCCTCGGATTTTGGAGTTCCTTCGGATTTCGGCTTTCGCCTTTCCAATTTGCCCCACCCTGCCCCTCTCGCGGAACATAGTGCTGATACACCCTTGCCGCGAGGTCCGAACTGATCATCTCCGTCCAATACTCCTTGGAAAAGTGAGGTCCGGCGATGAAGTGCGCGAGGCTGGCATTGAGCACGAGCAAATCGCCATTCGTATCAAGATGGACCGAGGCGGGGGGCAGGACATACATGCATTTGTCGGGATCAGGGCCCGCGACCGGCTTGACAACCAGGAAAACAACTCGCCCGCCCGCCAGATCAACCATCATATCCTCCAACTGGCCCAGCGGTTCACCGGCCTGGCTCACCAAGTGCCGGCCGATCAGGCTCGTTCCGGAAGAAAAACCTGCAAGGTTAGCCGTCGCCTCCGGCAGAACCTGGCCAAATTGGCGAAAAACACTGCCCAGGTTGGAAGCATCTATTCGCCCGATCCAGTTCGGCCTGAGAACATGCGGCGCGCTCGAAAACGTCTTCTTGTCCACGCCAATGAAACTCTCCTTTGCGGTAACCGAAGTGAAGGTTCTGGACGGCACGGGCGTCGCCAATTGATCCGAACCCGAGGAGATCAACACCATCGCCAACCTGCCGGTTGCAAGATCGATCGCGACATCTTCCAGCTTGCCGACACTGCTGAAAGAACCTTTGCTGTACACGTTCCTCCCCACCAACAGGCTGACTCTTTTTATGTAGCTAAGCCGGGCGGCGTCGTAACCCGGAGCAGTTCCCGGGTGATCTGAAGCAGGGTGTTCCTCACCCGGCCCCTTTCCCTTGCTGGCCGAATCCAACTGTGCCTGTGCGTCTGCCCTCAGTTTCGTCGCCGTCGCGTCCTTCGGTTGGACCCCCAGTGCCAATCTCGCCTGTTTGATCACCTCAGTATAGTCCTTCCTCTCCAATGCCGACCGGCCGGCGTTCAGCGCTGCTTGGTACTGCAGTTCCTGCTCCTTCGCCTTTTGAGCTAGATCCAGTTGCGTCTGCGCCTCTGCTTTCACTTTCGTCGCCGCTGCGTCGTCCGGTTTGATCCCCAGTGCCACTCTCGCCTGTTTGATCACATCAGCGTAGTCCTTCCTCTCCAATGCCGACCGGCCGGCGTTCAGCGCTGCTTGGT
>JBAXTC010000665.1:0-4427 GCA_037130375.1 Verrucomicrobiota bacterium
TTCATCGGCGTGCGGATTTCGTGGCTCATGTTCGCCAGGAACATGGATTTCATCTGGGTAGCTTCCTCGGCCTTGGCTTTCGCCTCGCTCAATTCCACCGCGACGCGCTTCTGGTCGCTGATATCCACCAGCAGCCCAATCAGCCCGCCGGGGCGGCCATCCGAAAGCTTGAATCCGTCCACCGAGTAAAGGGTGACGTGTGTGTGTCCGTCCTTATATTGAATAGGCAACTCGTAGCTGCGGCGGCTCGCTGTTTGGATGACGGCCATATCCTCTTCGTGAAACTTGCGCCGGTCCGGTTCGGGCAGGTGATCCAGCTCCAGGAGGGTCTTGCCTTTGAGCGAGCTACTCGTGGTGCCAAACGAACGTTCGTAGGCCTTGTTGCATACGACAAATCGGCCCTCGGCGTCCTTGACGAACATCGGGTAAGGGATGGTCTCGATGAGCGCCTGTTGAAACGCCAGGCGGTTGTCCAATTCCTGCTCGGCGCGTTTCCGCTCGGTGATGTCGCTGAAGCTGATCACCGCGCCCAGAACGGCGCCGTTTTTCCGGATCGGCGTGGCGCCATACTCGACCGGCATACCCATGCCATCCTTGCGCCAGAGGAATTCATCGTCAATGTGGCTGGCCTTGCCGTGATTGTAGGCGGCGAACATCGGGCAGTCTTCCTCGGGATAGATTCTGCCGTCGGGCCGGTGGTGGTGAAACAGGGCGTGGGACGGCTGGCCGACCAGTTCCTCAGTGGTGAACCCAAGCATCCGGCAGGCGGCCGCGTTCATGAACGTGATCCGTCCCTCGGTGTTCGTCCCGAAAATGCCCTCGGCGGTCGATTCCAGGATGAGGCGGTTGCGCTCTTCAGCCTGCCGTCGCTCCTCGCTTTCCAGCGCGAAACGCAAGGCATTGGCCACGGTCTCGGCCGCTTTCTCCAGCCACCGGGATTGCGCCTCGGTCAACGGTTTGAACAAACAAAGCTCCATGACTCCGATCGGGGTGTCGCTGGCCAGCAGCGGATAATCGGCTACGTGCGCAGGAGCTACAGCGCCGAAGCCGAAATGGACCCGGAGTTTTCCCTCGGCCGGCTCGGTGTAAATCGGCCGTCGGGACTGTGCGGCCTGCCCAATGGTGCCGCTGCCGAGAGCAAAGCATTTCGGGAGGTCCGGGTCATCCGAATACGCGTGTGTGGCCAGACGATGAAAGGCGCCGTCCGCACCCACGACAAACACTGCGCCGGCGGGCGCTCCCAGGAATTCGATCGCCCGGGCCAGGCCATTTTCGGCGGCTTGAGCGACGGTCAAATTCCCGCGCAGGCTGGTATTGAGCGCCGACAGGCTGGACTCCAGGACCACTCGCTCCTGCGACTGGCGCGTCAGATTTTCCAGTTCGCCTGCGCGCGCGGTCAGTTCCCCGGTTCGCTGGGCGACGGTGTGTTCGAGATTCTGATTGAGTTCGGCCAGGCTGTGCTCGCGCGCCTGGATTTCGCGCGCCATTTTCTGGAAGCTGCGCGCCAGTTCGCCGATCTCGTCGCGGTGCTCCGGGAGGTCGCCCAGCATACCTTCGCGGAACTTGCCCTCCTCAATGGCGGCGGCCGTCCGGGTGAGGCCCAGGAGGGGACGAGTGAAGCGCCGGGAAAGGGCGGTGACCAGGATGAACAGCACCACCAAACCGCCCAGGCCAGCCAGAGCCGAGCGCACCGTCAGTTCGCGCACAGGAATGAGGATTTCGTCTTCGGGAATGTTGAGCACGATCTTCCAGCCGCTCAGCGGCGAAGTCGCCCAATAAAGCCGCCGGCGTTCGCCGTCGATTGTAATCGCTGCGAATCCCTCGGGTGTTGCCGCCACAAACTGTCCGTCCGGCCGGCTTATCAATTCGGCGCCGGCAAAGCCTTTGCGGAGCATGAGATCCTCCTGCGGATGCGCGATAATCCTCCCCGCGCGGCTGACGAGATAGGCGAATTCGTTGGTGCCGGAACGCCCGCTTTCCGCCAGGCGGGCAGATCGCACCAATTCGCGAATCCGGTCCAGGGCCATGTCCACGCCCGCCACGCCGATGAAGTTTGTGACTGCATAGAACACAGGCGTTGTGAGGCTGACCATGCTGATATTGCCGGCTCCTTCGTCGAAGTAGGGTTCGGTAACGTAGAATGCGCGGGAAAGCTTGGGGCCGTTGTACCATTCCTGCTGCGGAGCGTGATAATCGTAATCCACAAGGGTCAGAGCCGGCCAGTTCTTGCGATGGATGGCGGGGCACGCGCCCGGGTCTTTCCAGTCCTTATGTTCGTAAGCGATGTACAGGCCATAGGCTTCCTGGACAGGAGTTTGACGAAGGAGCTCGCGCAAATAGGGAACCATCCCCGGATCGGGATCGCGTCCAAACGCCTGTTGGCGGACGGCGATATCCTGGGTCAGCATCCCGATGCGCCTGATGAAATCATCCAGGCGGGCCGCGGCGGCGCGAGTCTCGGAAACCGCCTTGGCGTTGGTCTGCCGCTCCAATTCGTCGCGGCTGACACGGTAGTTGAACCACACGGTCAACCCGAGCACAAGTCCGGCGGCGACCCCTACGCCTAACTGGAGCCTGCGCGCGATGCTATGGCTTGAGAACAGTTGTTTCATTGAGATACGCTTTGATGGCAGCAGTCGCACCCGTCTGCGGCTTGCAAAGGCCATCGCGTTGGCATGGACGCAAGCCTAGACACGCAATTACCGCGACGGAAGCTTTTTCGGCGCTGGGCCGCTTGGTTTGGTATTTGGCGGCGCCGGAGCATCGCCCGGGCTGGATTCGCGTTGACCGCTTGTTGGCCGAGCACGGGACTGGGCAGGATTCGGCCTCTGAAGAATTGCACCGTGAGACCGCCGAGCAGAAAGCCAACCGCATCATCGCACAAGAGATGCCGCACTTGGGTTGGACCGAAGCGGAGCTGATCTCCCGGCTGAAGAATGATTCAGGCAGACTGCCGATGGCAGCACGGGTGAGGAAGAAAACGACTCAATTGCGGCACCAGATAAACCAGCAAATCGTGCAGCTTGGTCAGGACATTGTCGCTCTCAGCCATGATCGGGCGCCTCCCGCTTCGCCAGCAAGGTCTCGACCCACTCCCGCAGCCGTCGGATCTCGTCCCGAACGGCTTGGCGGTCAAGCAGCTTCTCGACTTCCTCGCTGAAGAATTCGTAGCGGTACTCGACTGCAAAGGGCGTCAGCCGATGCAGTTCGTCGAATTCGTCCGGCACCGCGAGGCCGTGGTCCCGCCCCAGGTCAACCAACTGTCCCAACCGGTGGGTTCGGGGATAGACCACTGCCGCCGCCGCCAGCGCCGCCTTCAATAGCTTCTCCGCCGCCTGTTGCGCATCAAATCCGAACATCTCGTCGGCCGCCTGCGGATCTCCGGCCAGACGCTCCAGCAGATACTCGTCCTGCCGGGCTTTAGCGAGCAGAAGGCGGGCGGCTTCAAGCTGAGCCATACATGACCCTCCCTTCTGTGAGGGCGGTATGATAAATGGTGCCAGGAACGGCTGCCCATTTCTCGAACGTTCGCCGACTGGCTACCAGCACGTCCGCCGGCACCCGCAGGGGCCGCAGCAGGTTGCTCAGACGCGTCATCTCCTCCCGGCGCGACTCGACTGCCGATTGCACCACCAGAAAGTCCATATCGCTCTCCGGCCGGGCATCCCCGCGCGCCTGCGAGCCAAACAGAATGATGGTGGCTTGCGGCCGCGCAGCGTGCAAACACGCCGCCGCTCTTTGAACTGACTCAGCCAATACCATAAATCCAAATAAAATTCCGGCTGGGGGCTGCGTCCTCAGACCCCCGCTTGTCTCCCAACGCCTCACGCCTCACACCATTCAAAAGGGTTAAAGGGTAAAAGAGAAAAGACTAAAGCCCCCCTCACACAATGAAAACCAATATTGTTGTTGGCGTTCGATGACGCGTAGCCGAACCGAAACGCGCACCGCAAGCCGTCCGTGTCGTAGCACCAGACACCGCCGCGCAGCAAACGAGATGATCCGGAAGCCGGACCACGAGTATCGTCCATCGTAGCCTGATAGTTTCCGTACCAATTGCCGTCATAAGAGTCCCAGCACCACTGCCACACATTACCCGCCATGTCGTAAAGACCGTAGCCATTGGGGGCGTACGAGCCGACCGGAGTTGTCGTGTTGCCCGCGCAAAAGTCGTAATTAGCGTTTGTGCAGGAAATGGAGTTGCCCCACGGATAGTGCAGCCCGGCGCGTCCGCCGCGCGCCGCCTTTTCCCACTCCGCTTCGGTGGGGAGGCGGTAGCCGCTGGCGGTCCATTTGACGAAAGAGTTACTGAGGGTGATTTGGCTGGTGCGATAGACGGTGGTCTGGCCGGCGCTGGTGTAATAACAAGGCGTCAAGCCCGCCTTCTCGGAGCGGGCGTTGCACCATTTGACCGCGTCATACCAGTT
>JBAXTC010000666.1:0-4419 GCA_037130375.1 Verrucomicrobiota bacterium
CCAAGCGGGTAGGGGAGTTCAACGACAAGAAGAACGTCCCGAAGCCAGACAGGGACTCGGATTCGTCCATAGTAGCCCGTGGCGCTTGAGGATCCCGGTGCGGGCAAATCGTACGCGGCGATCTGTTAGGGGGGCGCCGGGCAACCGGTGTCCCTACCTCGACATTAGATGAACAGCGAAGGCGGGAAGACGGGAAGAAGCGAATGAAAGCAGAAATGTGGAAAGCAGAAATCCAAAAGCCCGCGCTTTTCATTCCGCCCTTTCTTATTTCACAACTGCCGCTATTGCACGCCAGGTAAAGGAACTGGGCCTTGAAATACCCACCGCCCAGCGTCGGTCCCAAATCCGTCCACCCCGGCGACAAAATGGTCGTCCTGCGTCCCGCCATGTCCAAGCAGCCGCCCGGCAGCGGTCGGCAGGCCACCATCGAGAAGATGCTCGTGGACCTCATCGCCGAAGCCCCACGCCTGGCCCTCATGGATTCTTCCGAAGCGCAAGGCGTCGCCACCGTCATTCTCAACCAATTCCTAGTGCAAGTCGCTATTTTACAGCGATATGCAGATTCAAGGGCGATAGAACTATCCGAAATTACATCAATTAACCAACGCCAACCGAACGCCTCCATTGGCGTTAGTTAATACCTATGTTTCCAACCGCAGTCTTTCAACCAGACGCTTTCTGCTGCCCAAGAAGTCGGCGGGCATCCTTTACATTGACCGCGACCTGACCATTTACGCCCGCGCCGTGCACTTGGCCGAGCAATGGAAAGCCACGACACCACCAACCGGCACGCCGCCGAAGACACCGGTCAATCTCCCCGGTCAAGTCGAGAAGTGGGGCATCCAACCGGCGACCACCGTTTCCAACGTCAATCTGAATGTCTCGCAAATGACCGGCGCACAACTGAAGGCATTGCTCTCAAAACTCCCGGACGGCGTCACTTACGCCCTCAACCTCGATAAGGAGAAGCAATGACCGGACGCGACCCCAGGTTGGACGCCGTCATCACCACGCTCACCCACGGCGGCCTGTCGTTGCTCGAAGTGGCCGTGCCGTTCATCGAAATCTCCCGGACGCCCAATTAAGCCTTGAACAATAACCGCCCTTGACCAATTCTATTCAAGTAATATGACGACGACCTTGACCGGAAAAAATCAAATCACGGTTCCCGCCGAAATAACTCAGAAACTGGGGCTGACGGCGGGGGCGCAGTTCGACTGGGCGGTGACCAACCAGCCGAACAAGATCGTCATCACCATCAAGCCCACCCGAAAGCAGCTTCTGGAGCGCATTCGCAAACTGGGACGCAAGGCCAAACGCCCCGGTGTGGATGAGGTGGCCGAGTTCGTCCAATGGCGGGTGGCCGACGACCAGGCGCGGCAGGATTCGCTGAAATGACCCCGCCTTTCATACTCGACACGTCGGCGCTCTTCGCCCACTGCCTGGAAGAACCGGGCGGCGACACCGTAGAGAAGATCCTGGAGCGATTCCCCGGCGAGGCGCACATCAGCGCGATGACATGGCTCGAATTCCAGATCCGGTTGGAGGTCATCCATCCGCACGCCCATGCCCGCCGGGAAATCCTGGCCTGTTACGCCGAACTGCTCGACGACCTGGTGCCCGTCACCAGGGACGTGGTGAGCGCCGCCCTGGACATCCGCCACCGGTCCAGCCTGCGGATTCCCAACGCCGACGCCATCATCGCGGCCACCGCCAAGATCGCCGGGGCCACGCTCGTCCACCGCGACCCGCACCTCGCGGCCATCCCGGAAAAGCTCGTCAAACAAATCGTTCTCCCCGACAAGGCCACGGCGGCTCCACCGCGCAAAACCTGATCATGCCCATCGCGCCGCCATCCCATTCGCTCCGTAGCAGCCGACGTGAGGAGGCTCTGAATCGGCCCGCGAACTGGAGCGGCAGATCAGTTGCGGCACATCGCTGCTTTGGGATACCCCCGCCCTGAAAACCGTTTGCCCGTTCGACTCCGTCCGAAGTCTGCGCGAACTCCTGCGCCTGCACCAGGCCGGTTGGCCCGACAGCTCCCTCAATCTCATCAACAATCGCACGTTCGTCGTGGCGGGCATCGAAGCGGCAATTGACACACTCCACCCGGATGCCGCGGTCGAATGGCTGGAGCAAGCGGTCTATCAGGCGGTGCTTGGGTTTCAGGAAGCAGTGGCCGATGGCGGCAGCCAGGCAGCACTCATTTTCTGGTTAGCCGGTCGCAACCGCATCGTCCACAAACCATCGGAGAACACCGCACCAAAAGCATTCCCATCGGTAGTTGCCTTTATCAGGCCCACGCGCTGCCGTTGATGGACAACGTCAGCGCGCTAACGATTCAGGAATCAAATGCTCGGCGCGGCTGCCCCCCTGCTGACGGAGGGCGAGGAAATCGTCTCGCACGACCTGTTCGCCCGGTGGAATTCCAAGAAGACCATTACCGAGCAGTTCTCCGAGGGCGACGAGGAATTTGTCGGCAAAGTCATCCGGCTGCTGGAAGACGGTTCGCTGCCGAAAGCCACCGCCAAGAAAGTTGCAGCGTCATTGAAGAAGCCAGAGAACCTGCCGCAGCTCCTACGTCGTTGAAAGACGGTTAGCCGACCTTGCGCGTGAAGCCACCGAAATGCGCCGCGAAGACAACTGCGCCGACATAAGCCGCGTTGACCAAAAAATCGACGCGTTGGTGTATGGGCTCTACGGCCTGACGCCGGAAGAAACTAAAATCGTGGAGGGCGCAGCCAGATGAAACCGGAACTCTCCATGCACGTTCAGCAGGAAATGGATCGGCGCGGCATCCCGCTGCCCGTGGTCGAATCGGTGCTGGCCGCGCCCGCCCAGAAAGTGCCTGAACACGGCGATGTGGTATGTTATCAATCGCAAGTCGAAATCCACCAGAAGCCGTATCTGGTGTGGGTGATGGTGAACGAGACGGCGACGCCGCCGAAAGTGGTGACGGTTTATCGCACGAGCAAGATCAGCAAATACTGGAAAGCGACAACATGAAAGTAACCTACGATCCCGAAGTGGACGTGCTGCGGATTCTGTTCCGCGACGTGCCAATCGAAGAGAGTGACGAGGACAAACCCGGGGTGATTCTCGACTACGACAAGGATGGCAACCTCGTCGGAATGGAAGTTCTCAATGCGTCTCAACGCGTCGAGAACCCCCGCAGTGTGGATTACACCGTAACGGCATGACGCGCCTGGTTGACCGCATCCTCGGGGCGAAGCAGCGGGATGCCAAGGCGGACACGAGCGCGTTGGAGCGGGAGATAGACGGGCTGGTGTATGCGCTCTACGGCCTGACGCCGGAAGAAATCCAACTGGTGGAGGGCGCAACCAAATGAAATCCATCCGGTTCAGCCAGCACGCGGAGGCAAACCTAAAGGCCCGCGAAATTGCGCGCGAGGATGCCGAAACCGCCATCCGCGCCCCTGCGCGGCGCGAGGCGGCCCGGCCACCGCGAGAGATTGTCACGCGCCCGTATTTTGATAAAGTGACGGGAGAAACGATGCTCTTACGCGCCGTCATTGAAGAGAGCGAGAATGAAATAGCGGTTGTTACGCTCTACAAAACATCGAAACTGCAAAAGTATTTGCCGGAAGGAACAACATGAAAGTCGAATACGATCCGCAAACCGACACGCTCACGATCACCCTTCGCGACGCGCGGATTCGGGAGAGTGACGAAGTGCGCCCCGGCGTCATCGCCGACTTCGGCTACGACGGTGGCATAGTGCGCTTTGAAGTGCTCGACGCCTCGAAGGTGGTGGATCGAACACGCGAGATGCAGTTCGCGCTCGCCGATGGTTGACCGCATCCTCGGGGCGAAGCAGCGCGACCCGGAGTTGGGTAAAGGGTGGGTACAGATTGTACATACCCTTCCGGAGAGCAAACATGCTGCTCACGCCGGCGGCACGGTGGCCGGCAACGCTCGGCGTGACCTCGAACAGAAAAGCGGACGCAAAGTCGTCACCAGCGAAAACTACCTCGCTTTGACCCAGTCCGTGAAGAAAGCGAAATCCCTGGCCAAGCCTGCTCCACCAGGGAAACCTGGCAAACCATGAACCCAGAAACGGCAGTTGTTTTTAACCGCAAGGAACGCAAAGATCACAAAGAAAGATATCATCACCGCCTACGACCCGTCGCTGGAGATTTTTGAAGCCGACTATCGAACGAAACGCAAACTATGAACTCAAGAAAGGATCAATGTCCGCTCTGTGGCGGAAACAAAACGACCGGTGCGACCCCGCTCACAGCGGATTTGGGGAGTGGAGTGGTGGTGGTGCGGCGGGTGCAAGCGACGGTTTGCTCCCAATGCGGCGAAGAGTGGATTGATGATGCGACCGCGCGCCGGCTGGAACAAGTGGTGAACGAAGCACGATTGAAACACAGTGAAGTGGAAGTCACCGCCCTTG
>JBAXTC010000667.1:0-4419 GCA_037130375.1 Verrucomicrobiota bacterium
ACCGTCGGCAGTGCCGCGAGACGAATCCAGGCCGGTTGCTAAAACCGCCGGGGGTCTGCTGGCTCTAGGGCACCACTTGGATTCGGTAGAATCGCTGCGTGAACACGTTGGACAGGTGGTCGGTGATGACGCCGGAACCGGTGGGGGAATTGGTCAGTTGCACGGCGAGCCAGTTGCTCAAGTTTGCGCTGCCCTGCAAAAGGTAATTGCGATTCGATTCACCAGTGAAACCCACCACGAACGGCGTGGAGCGGGACGAGAGGACATGAAGCCGTGGCGAAGCAGGTGGAAGGGTGGCCAGGGGAAATTCAGTATCGCACGCCAATGCACCGATGCCGGTGGCGCCAGGGTACGAAGAAGTGTTGGGGACGCCCGGTTTCGCGATGGTGAGGTGGCCGGTGAGTTGCCGGCCGGCTGGCAATGCGCAGGCCGGGATGACGAGCGAGGTCGAGGCCCCGTTCAAGGCGTTGCTCGAAAAGAACACTGGAGACGCGAAGACCAGGTTGTTCGCGCCGCCCGTAATCAGCACTTGCACGATGTCGAAACTGGTGCCATTCAGGGAATTCCACGTCAGCGCGAAATTCGTGGTGGTGTCGATCTGCTGAGCCGCGACCAGGTTGCTGATCTGGGGCGTCGGCGGCGTTCCGGCGAGGAAGAAATTCGCGGTGCAAGTGCGAACGCCATCGTTTGTGGCGCAGATCGTGAACGTGTAGGAGGAAAGAGTGGCCGTTGGGTAAGCCGTGTCCAAGGCGTTTTGGGTGTTGAACTGCTCATCGAACTGCCAATCCCCGCCCGTGAGGCCCGAAACCAGCGTCCGCGCAGGTGTGACGCTTGGCGACGGCGCTTTGACCGTGGCGTTGGTCACCGCAAGATTAGTGGATGCGAAAACGAAGGCGTTGAAAGCGAAAGCGTTGGTGGCCAGTGCCGTCGGGGCGGCACCGACGGCCTGCTGGCAGCGTTGGGACTTGATGATGCCGTAATACCGGGCGTCGGCGGCGTGGGCGCTTGACAGCGAACCGCCGACAGTGAGCAGAGCGAGTAACATTACTGACCGAATGGCTGCAATCGGGTTGGGCTTGGCAATGGGAAGGGACATGTCCTTACAATCGTGAGCCAACAATGCTGCGTGCGTTCCGGCGAACCGGACGCACACAATCGAACAGGAACAGGGATAGTTGATGTTGACCACAAGGCGATACTTGTAAAATGCCAGCTTATGGGCAAGCAGATTTGTCCATCAGAAATCGCAAGTCCGGTCGCATCAGGGTAAGGCATTCCCCCCTCTCGCATGCTTGCGGGTGAGCAAACGGCAATCCGGTCACCAGTCGTCAGGTTCACCACTTTTGGCAAATTGGTCGCGGTCATCTGCGGGTAGATCATCAGGTTGGTGGCGTTCTTGCGCTAGCAGTTGTTTCTGCCGAGAAGGCACGACGGGCCGGATGTTCGTGTCAGTCTGCTGGTTGTCCACGGTAGCCCTTTGGGAACGATCAATGCTTTCAAGCAACTCAGTCCGGTTCGTTTCTTGGGGACGGGGGCGGGTCGGATACCTCGACATAGCACCTCAAGGCGCTGTCCTTGGTTTCAACCAACTGAAGGGCCTGCGCCAACTGCCGGTCGGAGAGCGCTGTGAGGGAGGCGTCACCGCGGAGCGACGTAACCGTCTGGCGCAACCGCTCAAATTGGAGAGGGTCGGTGGTCTTACCGTGGCGGGGGCGCGCCCCGGTGATGCGGCGAACGCGACTCCTCCGAGGTGTGAACCAAGCAGCGTAAGAACTACTGATAGCAGGAAATTGCTTTTCCCGCACCCGCCCCTACTGAGCGCTGCGCGGGTGAGGGAGAATTGGTTTTCGGTCTCACCAAGCATGGCGCAACCCTATCAAATGGCGTGCGCAGCGTCAACGCAAAGGGGATAAGGGGAAAGTGGCCGTAACGCGCCTGCTGCGCCAGAAAACGACGATGTTTTCGGGATCTTGCCTGGCGTGGAACGGGATCGTTCTTCAGGGGTGGGCGAGCCGGAAGAACCAGTTGCCGGCCTGCGCCGGAATGATGACCTGGTTATTGGTGCCGACGACGTGGATCGTATTGGTGACGCCCAGCCAGTTCGCCGAGTTGAGATTGGGATTCTGCTGCAGCGCCCAGCCGGTCGAGGGGGCGGGCCAGGACAGAAGGACCGTGTTGGTGGCGGTGCGGGCAAGTTCCACCAGCAGCGCAGGGCGGGCATCAACACTGACGGCCGCCGTGTAAATATCGAAACGGAACAGCGCCCCGTCCGGGTTGTTGCCGGTGCTGTTGGAATTGTCAGCCCAGACGCGGAAGAAGTTGCCGGCGTGGAAATCCGACTTATTGAAATCGCCAAAGCCCAGCGGGCGACAGCCTGACCCTGCCGGGGGCGGCTCAGAACCCGCTGCGTGCGAGGTCCCGGCGCTGACCTGGATGTTGGGCAGAAAGCTGGCGCCCCCGTTCGTGCTCACAGTGGCCCACAACTGCACGTCATTGTTGGGGATGCCGTCCGTGTCACCGGGCGGGCCGTTCGTTCCCTGGCCGTTGTCGTTGCGGCAGTCGTACCAAGC
The DNA here is from genome assembly GCA_037130375.1 of Verrucomicrobiota bacterium. GTDB lineage: Bacteria > Verrucomicrobiota > Verrucomicrobiia > Limisphaerales > UBA8199 > JAPLUA01. The sequence continues at coordinate 2,571 of JBAXTC010000667.1, forward strand.
CACGCCCACCGCGCCGGAAGTCTGGTCGAGCGAAATGCTGGGCAGGAACTTGCTGTTGCCACCTGTGTCATCCGTCACACGAATGGGCGCGCTCCAGGTCGCGCCGTTGTTATCCGAGTAGCGCGTGTAGATGTCCGTGGCGCTGCTGGAAGGACTGGGCGCGTCCGTATAAACCAGATGCACTCGGCCGTGATGCCGCCCGCCGCTGCGGTCCCAGGCGAGGTTCGCTTCCGCGTCGATGCCCATATTGTTGCTCTGGGCAGGAACGTTCGTGTGGGTGCCGCCCACCTGGGTCGTCGCCACCGTCACCGGGTTGCCGAAGGTTCCGCCAATGCCGGTCGGATTCAAGTTGACGATAATCCTATACGGCTGTGTTTCATTAAGCAGCTCATATTGATAAGTGACCAGCACCTGTCCAGCGGGGCCGACGGCAGTGTCGCCAAAGTTACCGCCGTCGGAACCGGGCACGGCATATTGGGTGAATGATCCCACCGCGCCCAAGCCGCTGATGGACGCGCCAGCAGCCACAATCACATTGTTCTTGGAGGCGTAGCTGACCCAAACACTGTCGGAACCGACGGCGATGGATGGTTGGTCCGCCGATGATTCGGAAAAGGGAGTCGCGGTCAGGTTGGAAAACGTGACGCCGCCGTTGGTGCTCACAACCACGATGACGCTCTGATTCCCGCCGATGTAGGTAAGAAACAGGTTTCCGAATCGGTCCCAAGCGGATTGCACGTCCCCACCGCCAGAGGGCAGCCCATCGCCAGCGCCTTGAATTCTTCCGGTCCAAGTCGCGCCGCCATTGGTGCTGCAGGCAACGAAGTTGCCAGGCGCTTCGAGATTGGCGGCGGCAAACATGCGCTGGGGATTGCTGGGATCAATCGAAATGGTGGACTCGTGCTGGTTGCCCGTCATGTAGCTGATGTTGACGTTCGCGCCGGCGGAGAGCATCGCGGCAAAACATCCAGCCGGGGCCGCGACAACGAGCGACCACAGAAGCACGACCAGAGAGAGAAATGAACGGTTGGATTTCATTCGAATTAAACTGTAAGTGTAAGGCAATTGTTTTTTCGCGCCTGCGTGTGCTCAGCACTGCGCAGGTGAGGAAAAATTGGTTTCTGAGTCTCGCCAAGCACAGAGCACGCTGCAAGCATGGGACGAGCATAAGGTGGGTCTGGCGGTGGTGTCAACCGGCATTCTCGGCCTTCTTGCCGGCTTCAGGAATTGCTCTACAAACAGGATGCCGGCCCTGCGCTCAGCCTCGAGGAGAAGCGCGAAGCCGAATGCCTGGTGGATTTGGCGGACTTGTTGTCGCTGCTCCGACTGCGGGCGGAGAGGGTAAACGGCGGCCACGACTGAGCGCATGACCATCCCGGCAGATGCGTGCCCTCCACCCACGCCGTGAAGCGTGGGGGCGGCATTTCCGTCGGGATGGCGCTCACATTCTTGGCATCACCCCGACGGGCCGTGCCACGGTGGCCGCTCTGAGCATGAACCGCCCGCCAGCCCTGGCGATTCGCCGAGAAGAGGCCATCCTCGGGCGCCTTATGCCGCCGCCCTATCCCTAAGACGGCCCACCACTGAAGGGCTGTGGGATGCAAAATGCCATTCGTGCCGCTCCTAAAGGAGCTTGGCCAAGCATCCGGGGTGGGCGTTAATATAAACATGGCGCTCCTAACGGAGTTGGGAACTCGGAGAGTTGATTCATGGGTTTGGGATTGAACAGGAGGAAACGGAGATAACGGAGAAATAGATCTGCCATTGCCTGAATCAGGCAGGCGCAATTGTTGGCCTTCCATCTCTGTTCCCTCTGTTATCTCCTGTTGGTTCATGGGTTGGGGATTGA
>JBAXTC010000668.1:0-4416 GCA_037130375.1 Verrucomicrobiota bacterium
TGGGTCTTCGAGCACAACGGCCTGAACCCGAGCTACCTCATCGGCGGCATCCCCAACAATCTCGGCCAGGGCGCCCGCTTCACCGACAGCGACTGGTTCATCATTGAAGGCGACGAATATGATACGGCGTTTTTCGACAAGCGAAGCAAGTTTGTTCATTACCTGCCCGAGGTCGCAATCATCAACAATCTCGAATTCGATCATGCCGACATTTTTGAGAGCATCGAACCCATCAAAACTTCCTTTAAACATTTCATCCGCCTGATCCCGCGCAACGGCATGTTGCTGGCCAACGGCGACGACCGGAACCTGGCCCCATTGCTCAACGTCACCCATTGCCCGGTGAAACGCTTCGGCTTGAGCGAAGGGAACTCCGTTCAGGCCTTCAACATCCGCTACGGGCCGACGGCGACCGAGTTCGAGATTCCGAGCTTCAAGTTTCACACCAACTTGTTGGGCGAAATGAACGTCCGCAATGCGCTGGCCGTGGTGGCGTGCGCCAAGCATTGCGGCCTGAAAAACCACCAGATTCAATCCGCATTCGATTCGTTCAAAGGCGTCAAACGCCGCATGGAACTGCGCGGTATCGCTGGCGGGGTGACGGTGCTGGACGATTTTGGGCATCATCCGACCGCCATTCGCGAGACGTTGCGCGCCTTGCGGATCAAATATCCAACGCAAAAAGTCTGGGCGATCTTCGAGCCGCGCACCAACACAACCCGGCGGAATGTGTTCCAAGCCGAGCTGGCGAGCGCGTTTGCCGATGCCGATGCGGTAGTCATCGCCCAAGTCGCGCGGCTGGAATTGCTGGCGCCCGAAGAGCGGCTGGATCCCGCGCTCCTGATTCAGAATTTGATAACCGCCGGCAAAGACGCCGCCTACCTGTCGGACGCGGACGCCATCGTGACGCACGTTGCGAATCGCGCGCAAGGGGGCGAAGTCGTGTGCGTCTTCAGCAACGGCGGGTTCGGAGGCATACACGGCAAGCTCCTTGAGCGACTCGGCCGCCGCTAAACCTCCCGTTTGTTTCTCCAATGCGCCGGTGATTACCATTGGCTTCCAGTTTTCCTCCTAGCCGGCGTGCTCACGCCTCACGCATCACAGACCACTTATCGCGGCCGCCTCGCGCCGTCGCCGACGGGCTACCTGCACCTCGGCCACGCGCGGACGTTCTGGATGGCGCAGCAGCGCGCGCAAGCCAGCGGCGGCATTCTCGTCTTGCGAAACGAAGACCTGGATGCCACGCGTTTTAAGCTGGAGTTTGTCGGCGCCATGCTCGAAGACCTGAAATGGTTTGGTCTGGAATGGCAGGAAGGACCGGATTGCGGAGGCCCCTTTGGGCCTTACAACCAGAGCGAGCGCCACGAGTTTTACCTGGCCACAATGCGAAGACTTCTGGCGGGCGGATTCATTTATCCCTGCACCTGCTCGCGGTCGGACGTGCTGCGGGCCCTGTCCGCTCCGCACCAGGGCGAGGACGAGCCGGTGTATCCAGGAACCTGCCGAGGCAAGTGCAATGCCAGCGTTGAGAATCGCGGCTTCGACGAAAGCATCTCGAATGGCTTGTCTCGTCCTCCGAACCCCGCGCACAACAAATCGAACTGGCGCTTCCGTGTGCCCGATGGCGAAACCATTTCGTTTACCGATGGCAATTTCGGACCGCAGCAGTTCGTCGCAGGCAAGGATTTTGGCGATTTCGTGGTCTGGCGGCACGATGGCGTCCCGGCCTACCAGCTCTACGTCATGGTGGACGACGCGGCGATGCAAATCACCGAGATTGTGCGCGGCGCGGATTTGCTCAAGTCCACAGCCCGGCAACTGTTGCTTTATCGCGCACTTGGCCTCCCGATTCCGCAATTCTATCACTGTCCATTGATGACCGACGAAAAGGGAGTGCGGCCGGCAAACCGCCATGATGCTCTGAGCCTGCGCCACCTGCGCGCCGCGGGAGCCATGCCGGCGGAGCTCCGAGCTAATTGGTGACTTTGTTACCCGGCAGTTGAAGCGCCGGTGATGTCATTCAGCAACGGCTCACGGCTGGCCAAGCAGCAGCTTTTTGCGGTCCTCGGGGAGATTCACCCTGGCGAGCCATGCTGCGGCGGTCGCGTGGTCGGTTTCCAGCCAGCGGCGGGCGATGGTCTCGATTTGGCTGAAGCGACTGCTTTCGTCGATGATGGTCTCGACCCACGGTGCCGCCAATTCGGGCGTCGGGCCGGTGACCTGGTTGATGTAAGCCGTAACGGCAGCTTCACGCGAGGGGCTGGGCGGCAGCGCTTGCAGCCATTGGCCTGCCGCGGTCGGGTCGGTTTCAGCCCAGGCGGGAATGAGTTGCTGGACGGATTGCTTGCGCGAGGGGCCTTCCGGAAAACTGGCCACCCACGCGGCCGCGGCGCCCGGTTCCTCCCGAGACCAGGCACCCACGACGGCTTCGGCCGCGCGGCTCTGGGCGTCACCAGCCGGCAAGGTGGCGACAAAGGCAGCGGCCTCCTTGGGCGCTGCTTGCCCCCAACTGCTGGCCACACCAGAAAGGGCGCGGTTGCGGGCTTCGCCATCGGGTAGTTGGCTGGCCCAGGCAGCGGCGGCTTTGGCGTCTGCTGCCGCCCAGCCGCTGGCGACGCTGCTAATCAAGTTGTTCTGCGGGTCGCCCCCGGGCAGGGACTGCGCATAGCTGGCCGCAGCTTGAGGGTCGCCCTCAACCCATTGCGCGTTGAGGTTGCTGAAGGCATTCTGTTTGGCTGGACCGTCGGGAAGCTTTTGTGCCCAGGCGACGGCGGCGGCCAGGTCTGCGCCCGCCCAACAGGACGCCACCCGGCTAATAAAATCGTTGCGCATGGGCCCTGGCGGCAGGGCGAGCGCGTAATCGGCGGCGGCCTGGGGATCGCTCTCGACCATGTGGGAGGAAAGGTTCAGTTGGGCTTCGCGTTTGGCCGGGCCGTCCGGCAGGGCGTTGGCCCAGTCGGAAGCTGCCTTCAGATCGACGGAAGCCCACCCATTAGCCACCAGGCTGATGGCCTGGTTCCTGGCCTGCCCCGGCGGGAGGCTGTCCGTGAAGCTGGCGGCCACCTGGGGGTCGCTCCAAGCCAGACCGGGAACGACGCTTTCCAGAATCTTCTTTCGCGCCTGGCCGTCCGGCAGGCTCCGCGCCCAGGCGAGGGCGGCTTCGGGATTCTGCTCGGCCATCTGGTTGCCGATTTTGCCCAACAACGCATCGCGCGTCTGGCCCGCAGGCAAGGTCTGCGCGAAAACCATCGCCCCTTTGGGGTCGGCTTGGGCCCATTGCCAGGCGACACTGTTGAGCGCGTTTTGCTTTACCGGGCCGTCAGGCAGTTGCTGCATCCAAGCGACCGCCCCTGGCAAATCGGTCCCGGCCCATTGCGCAGCGACACTGGCGATGGCGTTGTTGCAGGCCTGGCCGGCTGGGAGAGATAGCGCCGAGTCGGCGGCGGATTTGGGATCGGCGGCGGCCCATTCGGCGATGACGCTACCCAGCGTGTTGGCCTGGTCGCGGCCCGGCGGCAAGGACCTGGCCCAGGCGAGGGCACCTTGTGGGTCCTGTTCCGCCCATTGGGCTGCGATGATTTGGAAGGCTTGTTGACGCAACTGGCCCGAGGCGAGTTGCGCAGCTTTGGCGGCGGCGCCGGCGGGATCGCTTGCGGCCCATGCGCTGAAGATCTGGTGCGTCATGCCCCAGCGCTGGTCGCCCGGGGTGGAACTTTCCATCAAGGTACAGGCGGCCTGGGGATTCTTCTGTGCCAGCGCGTAGCTAACCGCGCTGATGGCTTGCCGGCGGAATTGGCCGGGCGGCAGTTTCTGCGCCCACGCGGCAGCGGCTTCCGCTTCCGTCTCGGCCCAGCTCCGCAGGACCGCGAGGATGGCCTGCTGCCGGTTCTGAAAACCGGGCAGCTTCTCGGCATAAACCATGGCCGCCGACACGTCGGTCTCCGCCCAATGTCCCAGCACCATGGTGCGCAACTGGGACCGGTAATTCGCGGAAGCCAGTTTGTCCACAAAAACCAGCAGTTGCGGAATGTCCGGCGGATTCACCGACTGCACGAGATCGTTGAGCGTCTTGTTGGCCCGGTTGCCGCCGCGGTGAACGGCCTTCAGGATAGCCGCTTCGATTTCGGCCAGTGAAATCGGGTCGCGCGCGCCAGCCATCTTGCCGGGGCTGCTGCTCGTCGGTCGGCCTTTGATGGCGGTCGAAGGGCCGGCTTGCGCGCCCGCAGCAGGCGCGATTTGCGCCGACGGCGAGTCTTTGCGCAACCCGAGCTTCCAGCCAATGGTCACCCCGGCGCCGAAGCTGGCCACGGCAAGGAGTGCAACCAGGAGGGCGTTGTTTCGTCTCATGCGCAGTCTCTCGAAAGCAAATCGATCACGCTGAATCTACAACTTTCCTTTCGGGCGCAAAGGAAAAAG
>JBAXTC010000669.1:0-4406 GCA_037130375.1 Verrucomicrobiota bacterium
GTAATCTTCATCGCAACAAGACTTCAATCGTCACAGTTAATGCCTTACCAGAAAACGCAAAGCTCCACCATCTATTTATTGGGCGTGGAACAGAAAACATACGTGATGCGTGATGCGTGATGCGTGAAAAAAAGTGGGGGGGGACTGGGCGAATAGGATCATGCTCTTGATGGCGATTCCCGGGACCATCGCGACGCCTCGCGGACACGCTCCAGGATAACATCCGCGATACGGGCATCGCTCCCCACACTGGGCGCATACCACACCAGCTTGCGCTTCAACTCGGTGGGGTTACGCCACGCCGGTTGACCGCTTTGCAGCCGCTGCTGAACGACGCGCTCCGACTGGCCCAGCATTAGCGGGATGTCGTGTCGGACGTGCAAGCCGTTGCTGATGAAAAATGGCACGACGACGATGTTCCTGGTCTGGGCGAGTTGATAACAATCACCGATGCGCGGCGCCTCTTCCAGAAATACCGCTTGCGTGTCGGCGTAAAGATTCAGCCCCCGCATTTCCCTCGCCTGGTTCTCGATGGGTGCTCGTGAGTTCCCGTCTTGTTCCGTCCCGTGGCCGGCGATGAAGAGGCTGATCTCCCTCAGCCCAGGTGCGCGCGGAAAAGGAAACTCCTCGACGATCTCGCGGGCGCGGGCCAGCAGCACTGCGGTCATACTCTCGTGAGTGCCGACGGGTTTGCAATAGAAAATGGTTTGTGTGCCACGCCGTTGCAACCGGTCGAATCCGCCCGATTCCTCACCGCACAAGCCCAGCGCCCGTGGAATGACCTGCTCGCTGAAATACCCTTCGCTGATGAAGAGCGGCACGAGGAATACGCGCGGCGCCGCGATGCCCGCCAAAGCCTCCGCCAACCGGGGCGCCTGCCTCCAGAACGCCTCGCGGACTTCAGCAAAATGGTTTCGCCGCCGCAGTGCGGCAGCGTGCTGGAAAACCGGAGCGCCTGATTCGGCATTGAGCGTCGAACCGTGCCCGATCAAGACCAGAGCAGCATCGGAAAAGTCATCCTGACCCACGGACAATGGTTAGCTCATGCGCTGGTAATTCGCAAGTGAGCGGGACAGGCAATCCGGCAAAAAGACAATTGACCGCGCCCCGGCCGGGGTCCACTCTCGGTTTTGGAAAGGGCATGTGGATGAATAAAGCGAAATTCAAATTGAACCTGGTCTGGGCCGGAGTCTCGATCCTTGCCGGCTGCCTGTTAGCTGGTTGCAACACAGCCAAGGTTACCAGCCAACGCGACTTTTCCCCTGCGCCAGGACAAAAACCGGCGATGATCTATGTCGCCAACTTCGATCTTGGAGCCCAAAACATTGAGCATGAAGATGGCGCACTCTCAGGCCGCCGGGGGCCACTGGGCCGCGTCGGCAATCGACTTTCGGGGGCGTCCCAGGATCCGGCAGCTCGCGCGCGCCAGTTGGTGGACTCGATGGCCGAGTCACTGGTAAAAGATCTCCGCAACGCCGGTTTCAATGCCACCAGGCTGCCGCCCGGCGCTCCGTTGCCTGGCGACGGATGGCTTCTGCAAGGTGCGTTTGTCGAAGTTCAGGAGGGCAACCGGCTTCGCCGTGCCATGATCGGCTTTGGCCAAGGCGAAACGGACCTCCAAGTTGTGGTGGGTATGCAAAACCTTTCCCAAGGACCACCCAAACCGCTATTTGAGATTACCACCGACGCCAGCAGCGGCAACAAACCCGGGGCCGGTCCTACGCTTGCCCTGAACCCTTATGCGGCGGCGGCTCGCTTTGTTCTCTCCGGTCAGGATATGAACAAAAATGTAAGGCACACGGCTTCCCAAATCGCCGCCGAGATTTCCCGGCGTGCCTCACTTTCAGCGCCTTGATCAGCTTGCCGCTGCTCCTGGGTTTGACGGCGGCAGGGTAGGCCGGTATCTTACCGCGGATGACAACGACTGTGTCAACTAAAGGGCAAATCGTCCTGCCCGCCAAAATCCGCCAGCAAGATGGCGTAAAGCCCGGCCACAAGTTCGAGGTCGAGCGGATTGACTGCGGCGAATATCGGCTAAAACGAGTGAAGCCCCGCAGAAATGAGGGCTTGGTCAAACTCCTTTTGGCTTGTCCAGTCAAGGGCTGGTTCAAGCCATTGCCTTTTACCGAAACGACCGACGACATCACGTGTCCAAACTTGCAGAGGTGATCGAGACAATTAATTGCCTGCCTTGGGATGCTGCTGTCAGTCGGCGCTGGGCTGAGTTGGTTGTCGAGTCGAGGCGCAAAGGGCACATTCTGCCCTTGCTGGACGGGATGATCGCCGCCACGGCTCTCGCGCACAGCATCGGATGTGCAAATTTCTTGAATTGACATCGGTCCGGTTTCGTCGGGAATATATTGTTTATGAACGAATCATCGAATTCTCTTACTACACGTCGTGAGTTTATCAAAACCACAGGCCGTCTTGCTGCAGCTTCCGCTCTGGCAGGAGTGGTCATCCCCCACGTCCACGCCGCCTCAGGTGGCCTTATACAATTGGCCCTGGTCGGCTGCGGCGGACGCGGGACCGGAGCCGCAAACAACGCCCTGGCCAGCAATGGCGGCCCCCTCAAGCTCGTCGCCATGGCCGACGTTTTTGAGCAAAAGCTCAACGACAGTTACGAGGGCATAAACAAAGAGCGTGCTGCCCAGGTCGATGTGCCTCAGGACCGCAAGTTCATCGGCTTTGACGGTTACAAGAAAGCCATGGATTGTCTTAAGCCGGGAGACATCGTCATTCTGACCACGCCGCCGGCCTTCCGCTGGGTCCAGTTTACCTACGCCATTGCCAAGGGCCTCAACGTGTTCATGGAGAAGCCCGTCACGGTGGACGGCCCCACCAGCCGCAAGATGCTCAAGTTGGCCGAGGAGTCGGTCGCCAAGAATCTGAAAGTTGGCGTGGGATTAATGTCCCGCCATAGCCGGGCGCTGCAAGAACTGCATCAGCGCATCCAGGACGGTGAAATCGGCGACGTGATCCTCCAGCGCGGTTACCGCATGCATGGACCGGTTGGGCACGCCTTCCAGACCAAATGGCCCGGGGGAGACCCTAACGAATTGCTTTGGCAGGTTAAGCACTTCCACGGCTTCCTGTGGGCCAGCGGCGGATGCTTCAATGACTTTTACATCCACCATGTCGATCAGCTCTGCTGGATGAAAAACGCCTGGCCGGTCAAAGCCCAGGCCCTCGGCGGGCGTCATTACAAGACCGACCCGCAAGGCGAACCTTACGTGGATCAGAATCTCGATACGTATTCGGTCGAATACACCTTTGCCGACGGCTCAAAGACGTATATGGATGGACGCTGTATCAACGGCTGCAACGACATCTATTCCAGTTACGCCCACGGCAGCAAAGGCATGGCCATCATTGCCAAGTCCGGCGACTGCGGAGCACCCTCTACCACTTTCAAAGGCCAGAATCCTCAACGGTCCAACATGATTTGGACCTCGAAAGTCGCCCCTGACCAGCAGGACCCATATCTGAACGAATGGAACGATCTGATGGATGCCATCCGCAACGATAAACCCTACAACGAAGCCAAACGAGGCGTCGAAGCCAGTCTCGTCTCCAATATGGGCCGCATGGCGGCGCACACCGGCCAGGAGATCACATTCGAGGAGATGCTCAACTGCGAGCACGAGTTTGCCCCCGATGTGGACAAACTCACGATGGACTCTCCCGCCCCGCTGGTTGCCAAAGACGGCAAATATCCCATGCCGATGCCCGGCATCACCAAGAAAACGGAATATTAAGAATCCCTTTGCTACTTCAGCTTCGCCAAGGTCTCTCTGACCTTGGCGAAGTTGGGCAATTCCTTCGGCGTGGGAGTTTGCTCGGCATATTGGACGACGCCATTCTTATCGATGACGAACGCGGCGCGTGCCGCAGTGTCGCCAATTCCGGCCAGCATCGGAAAGACGACATCGTACTTCTTGATAACTTCCTTATTCAGATCGCTGGCAAGGGTGATGCCGATCTTCTCCTTCTGCGCCCAGGCCTCCTGCGCGAACGGCGTATCAATGCTGATAGCGATGACATCCGCGTTGAGGTCGGCGTAGCTGTTCAACCCGGCGGTGATGTCGCACATCTCCGTCGTGCATACCCCGGTGAACGCGGCCGGAAAGAAGAGCACGACCGTGTTCTTCTTCCCGAAATTGTTGCTGAGCTTCACATCCACCAAGCCCGCCGCTTGCTTGGATTTCAAAGTAAAATCAGGTGCTTTTGACCCTACAGATATTGCCATAACATTGATGCGTTAAATATTTCGTTTAGTTCGGTGCCATTCTATATAACCCCCCGAGGGCGGACTGTCAAACGACGGTGATCGCCAAAACTTGAAGCCCATGGCGGATTCAAGAACCTGCAAAATCGTAGCCGCCGACGGCAGTCGGCGCACTTTT
>JBAXTC010000067.1:0-18055 GCA_037130375.1 Verrucomicrobiota bacterium
GGCTGCGGGTGGGAGACTCTGGTTGATTGTCGATGTGCTAAGTAATTATGGGGACAGTAGATACCTACGAAAATGCGAGATCCGAGGCGGATTCCGTTCGTTGGCGGAGGATAATTGGCAGGCGGGAGACTTGACTTGACCTGAGGCGCGGGGACTGAAAGGACGACTGACCGATCTCGCAGGGGCTCAGCCGTCCCTGTCGGGACTTATGCACATCTAGACCCGCGCACCCAACGTTCAAATGTTGGGCTATTGTCGGCCATCCCTCCGGGATGAGGAGGGTTAAATCCTAGCGGCATTGGACATTCCTGTCCGCTTCGGGGTTGACTGAGGTCCGGGAGCGGACAAGAATGTCCGCGCTCCAATTACCCAGGGTGGTGGTTTTGGAAAAATCTGAGATGCGCACGTTTTTTCAAGAGATTGAAGAAACTTCTTGATCTTGCGGACGCACCCGGCGCAGCATTTCAGCCGGTGGTTGTGCCGGCCCAGGGTGGGTGCCCGAGCGGCACACGAGAGAGAGCAGGACGAACCGGAATTATGCCAGGCGGTGGATCACAGCGGGTAGCCGAACGGTTGCGGCGTTTGCGCCTTCGCTTTGGCGACAAGGTGCGGGAACGCCATGTGGACCATGATCACGAGCACCTGACCGGCACCCGTTTCGAGCAGATTCCGGTGCGGACCTTTTTTCTCGGCGAAGTTTGGTGGGTGGACCGGTTTGCGCTGGGCGACTGCCGTCCGCACCGCGAGGGCAGCTCACACCGTCCGGCGCTGGTGACACGCCGGCAGGAAGCCCCGCATGAGCCGGTGGCTGAGCGGAAGGGGTTATGATTAACGAAGAACCCAGGTCAGCAGATGACGCAGGAGCTTTGGCACCTTTTGCTTGAGAGCCCTCCGCGGAAGAAAGCAACCGGGGAAACCCCCGAGGCCGATGAGACTGCATTCTCCGGAGAAGAGGAGCCGCCGTCGCTCAAACCTGGGCAGCCTCGCTGGCGCCAGGCACGAGAGGCCCAGCCCTGTCCTGCAGTTTACTTCCGCCGCATCGCCAAGGTCAGGCTGGTCTTTCGGGTCGCCGCCGTTGGCGCGGGGCTTCGGACGGAGGATGCCCATATCGCGGACGCTGACCTGCTGGATTACGTCCGACACCGCTTTGCGGCCTGGAAACCGCCGGGGGTGATCTGGGACTGGACGCCGCCGGGGTGGTTGCTGAAAGCCGAGGCGGAATTGGATCGCGCCGGAAATGCGCCCCGCCGCCGGCTTTGAGTGAGACGGAAACCATGAATAACCGCTAAAACTGTGGATGCCAAACTCCATAATCTGGAAACCGCCGACGCTCGCAGTGTCCGGCTCTGGCCGGACCCCTTGGTCGCGCCGGACGTGCCGTCCGGTGAGTGGCTGGATCGGTGGTGGGCCGGCGAAGGCGACGCCGATTTGAACGCGCAAATGGCCGCCAGCCCCAATTGTCGGCGGGCGGCAGAGGCGCTACGGCAGGAGTCGTTTAGCCAGGCGCTCGGCGGGCAAGCCGTGGAAACCGCGCCCGTGCCACCGCCCCCTGAACCGGCTCGACCGGACGCCGCGCCGCGGGCGGTCGGCGCCCTGGTTGAAACGCGGGCTGATATTCAGCTTTTCGATGCCGACCGTGCGATTCAGCCGGTCTGGCGGCTGGGCTTCCCGCCGACCGCGTTCCTGGTGGAGGGGCCATTCGAAACCGGCTTTGACCGGGTCTGGCGGGCAATGTTTGCCGCGCCGCGATTCATCTTCCCGGACGACGGTCCGGGCGAGGAAGCGGATGGCCCGGCGCGGAAAGACTGCCTCGCCCGGCTCATGGAGGGTGCCGGTTGGTTGACCGCCGTTGCGGACGCCCGCCAGCAAGCGGCTGAATGGGAGGCGGAGATCGGGGAGGCGCTCGCGGAAGCCGGGACGGAGGACATGTTCGCCCTCCGCTCACCCGCCAACGCAATGGCCTTTGCGCGCGGGCCGGAAGTCGTGACGCCCGCATTCCTCATCCGGTTGCGCGAGGGCGAGACTTCGCGCGAGGTGCTGGCTCGGCCGCAAAGACTCGAGGAGATGGGAACGCCGCTCGTCGCGGCCTTGAAACAGCGGCCTGCCGATCTCGGGGAGGGGACGGTCTCGGCCATCTGGAAGCTAACCTATCCGCTGCCGCCAGGCGTGGCCGGATGCCTGGTGGCGGTGGTGAACCGTGAGACGCGGCAAGTGCTGGGCACGGCCCGGCCAGACAGCCACGGCGTGGTGCGCTGGGAGACATCGCCCGAACGGCTCACCAACCTGCAAGTGGACCAGTTGGCTTTGATTATTATTTCGCGCGCATGACTTCCCGACTGCTGGAACCCGAGCTTCTGCAACCGGATACGATCCGGCAGGCGCGCGCGTTTGCGCTCGAGGATTCCGGTTTGCTGGCTGCTCATCCGCCCGGCGCGGCGGCGCTGGCGGCGCTGGCCACCCAGGCCCGTCAGGACCTGAAGGGCGGCCCAGAGCTGGCCGGCATCCTCGGGGCTCGAGCGGCCCTGGCGCTGGCGCCGCTGGATGTCGCCATGGGTCCGCCTATCTTGCAGGTTTGGGTACTGCAAGCGGGTGCGGACGGGCGAGATTGGGAGGCACCGGAAATCAGCCCATCTGCCGGCTTCAACCATAGAAAGACCATAAGACTGAAACACCATGAGCTATTCCCATTTGTTTAGTTTCGCCGCCAAGGGTCTGCAAGCCTACATCATGCGCGGGGGCAAGCTCCGAGACATGGTCGGCGCAACCTCGCTGATTGACAAACTGTCCAGCAAGGCGGATCTGGAGGATTGGCTGACCGGTCCCTTCGGCCTCCAGAAGGAGCAGTTCGATATTTTGCAAGCGGCGGCAGGCTCGGCACGGATTGGGTTCAGGGATGAGGGTGCCGCAAGAACGATAGAGCGCCTCTGGCCCCTCTGGTGCCATGCCTGGGCTCCGGGCCTCGAGGTGGTGCAACACCTGGAGTCTTGGGGGGAGGCCGGCTACGCCCAAGTGGCCAAACTCGCGGCCGACCATCTCGAACGCAACCGCAACTTTCCCGCGCCGCAAATGCCCGAGTCCGGGCCCTTCGCAAAACGCGCGCCCCGCACCGGCGAGGCGGCCGTGAAGACGGACCACGACGCGGAGGATGAGTTGATTGACCGGGCCACCCGGCGCAAACGTGCCGAGCGCGATGCGCTCAAATCGGCGAGCCAGCTTCCGCCTGTAGCTCGCGCGTTCGGGTTCGGGAGCGTTGACGAGTTGCCGGATGATTTCACGCAAGTCTCCGGCACGGAGGGCGCTTTCCTGGCCATCGTGCATGCGGACGGCAACCGACTTGGACAGATGTTCCTCGATGTGGGACGGGAGTTGGAAGCGCACGCTCAGGAAGTGACTGATGAGACGGCTATGGCGCTCTTCCGCTATCTTTCCGAAGAAGTGGTTACGGAAGGCACGCGCAGTGCGGTTCGAAGGGCGACGAAGGCTTTGGGGGATTCGATTACTGGCACCCTAACGCGCAATCAAGGGCCGAACCGGCAAGTGTGGCCGATTGCCCCCATCGTGCTGGCGGGCGACGATGTGACCGTGGTCTGCCGCGACGATCTGGGTCTGCCCTTCACCAAGGCATTTCTTGACGCGTTCCGGGACGAGATGGAAATGCGTCTCGGATGGCTGCAAGGAAAAGGTAATTATCCAACGGACCCGGAGAAGCCAGATCGTTACAAACCTTACCACGGGATGTGGTCAAAGCTCCCCAAAGAAGTCGCCGAGGTCATTCCAACATCACTCAGCGCGGGCGCGGGCGTGGTGTTTTGCACGGACCACTACCCGTTCTCCCTGGCCTACGAACTGTGCGAGAGCCTGGCCAAACGAGCGAAGGATGTGGCCAAGGGGCCGGATCAGAATCGAAATGACGCCGGGGCAGCGGGTGGGCCAGCTAAACCCGGCACACCCCCTTCCGCCATCTGCTTTGTCCGCATTACCGGGGGCAGCGCGCCAACTGAATTCGAAGAACTGGCTGAGGGTATTCTCAGGGGCTCGGATGGCACACTGCTAACCGGGGGCCCTTATTTTGTTGATGGCAATCGAACACCGCAGTTCACCTGCCTGGAGAAGGTTTTCAGTGCGGCGCGCCCCCATCTGGAGCGGGACCCTCTCGATCCGACGCGAACGTTTCAGGCCGGCCTCCCTACAGGCAGCCTGCGCGGCCTGCTGAACTCCCAGCGGACGAATGCGGAACTCGTTCCGGAAGCCGTCAACCGGATGAAGGAGGTCGCTGGGTCCGCTGTCTGGGCGGCTTTTGAAACGGAGTGGAAGAAACTATGCGGCGATCATTCGGCGGATTGGAACTGGCTGCGCCTGGGGGCGTATTTTGAAAAGTTCACCCGCAGCGACCGGAAGGCATACGACCGCAGCCCGCTTTTTGACCTGCTCACCTTGCTTGCCGTTCGCGACAAGCAAGCCGACCGGAGACTACCCGCTGAGAATCCCAACCCTGATCGCGACGCAAAAACATGAAATACGGACTCATCACCATCCATTTCAAGCACTACTGGCACTGCGGTAGCGGCCAGGCGGGCGAAGGCGACGTGGACCTGCTGCCCGTGATCGATCCCTGTGGGCTGCCATACGTGCCCGCACGCGCTCTTCGGGGCCGACTTAAATGGGCGGCGCGGGATCAGGGCTGGAACGACGGTCAGATGGATACTCTTTTCGGCAAAGAGGACGAGCGCAGCCTCCACGCCATGGGCAAGCTGCAAGTTGCCAACGCGACGATGCGCGATGCCTTCGCGGAGAACTGCCGGGGACATTATTCCACCACGAAGCAAGTGCGCCCCGAGGTTTCCGCGCTTTTCGAGGACATCGCCAGCACCGCGCTGGAGGGCGGGGTCGCCCGCCCCCACAGCCTGCGCCGCGTGCGCTATGCTGTGCCGGTCACTGTTATGGCCGAGGTATCGTGCAATGATGAGGAGTCTTGGGGAGCCATCGAAAAGCTTGTGCCCCTCCTGCGCGCCATCGGCAAGGGCAAGCACGACGGCTTTGGCTGGTGCGCTGCTTTGCTGGAAGAAACCCGGCAAGCAGAGGAACCGGGGAAGCAGGGGTCGGACGCCAGGCCCGAAGCTGCGCCCGCCTACGATCTGGAACTCGAGCTGCTGGACGACGTGGTGCTCTCCGCCACCAGCGCCACCACCGGCGGCCACCGCACGCTCGACTACGTCCCTGGTTCGGCGTTGCTGGGCGCCTTTGCGCGTGTGTTCTTTCCGGCGTTGAGAAAGCCGCATGAGCAGGAACCTGGCGAAGCTGAGCGCAAAGGGGCCCAGGCATTGCTCGCTGTGCGTGTCTCCTTCGGCAATGCGGTGCCTGTGTCACCCGAGGGCGGGTCCACTCTGCCGGTGCCGCTCTCATGGCACCATGCCAAAGGCGACAAAGGCGATCCCCGTGTCACCGAGCGCACACTCGCCGCTTCGACCTGCAATTTGGCCGTGGTGGATTATGAGCAGAGCGGGCTTAAGGGCCGCCAGCCGGTGCAGATGCGCGAGGGCTGGTTTGCCCCCGCCAGTGGCCAGGTGGTAGCCATCCCGCGCACCCAAACGCTGAAAACGGCGGTTGACCCCGACTTGGGCAAGTACGAGACCGCCAAAAAAGCCGCCCTGTTTGGCTATGAGGCAATCGCAAAGGGCACGCGTTTTGTTTCGCGCCTTGAGATCAAGGATCTCGCGCTCGACGAGCACGTGCGCGCGGCTTTTGATGGGAAGATCAGCCGGCTGGGGCGATCCAAGAGCACCGAGTTCGGCCGTGCCCGATGCAGGTTAAGACCGGTAGTAACATTGGTTGAACTCAGAGTGGCTTCCCCGGCCATCCTGCTGGCGGAAAGCGATCTTGCCCTCGTGGATGAACATGGTTTTCCCACCCTCGAGCCAGCCGGACCACACTTCGGTCTGGCAGGCTGGAAGCTGGACAGGCAGCACAGCTACCTTCGCTTTCGCCGCTATTCGCTCTGGAATGCCAGGCGCGGCGGCCCTGATATCGAGCGGCAGGTAATATGCAAGGGCAGCGTGATCGTCTTCACTGCCGAGAACGCGACCGGCGAAGCCAGCCCGAAACTCCGCGTCGGCCTTGGACAAGCCGAGGGGCTGGGCCGCGTGCGCGTTGGCGAGGATTGGCTCAAGAGCCAGCAGCCGAAGTTTGACAACTCGTCTGCCAGCACCGGCGCCACCGCGCCGGCCGCTGAAGACGCCGTTCTCGACCCAAATGACCTCACGCCCTGGATCCATGAGCGGCTGGCCGCCTTCCGCGATGCCTGCTGGCGCATGGCCGCCGACACACGCCGTGAACGCAAGTGACCTGTTAAGCCCATGAAAATCATCGAACACTCATGCAAGCTGGTGCTGGAACTCCTTGCCCCCCTGCACATCGGTTCCGGCGAGCCGGACGGCCATTCCGATGCCGGCGTGGTATGTGACTTCAACGGATTGCCCGGCATCCCGGGCACCTCGATCCAGGGGATGCTCCGTGCGGCGGTTGGAGAGGCTCTATCGGCGAAGGCCTTGAATTCCGGAAAACCAGAGGAGCAACGAGCCGCTGTGGCGAGGTCCCGGGTTGAGCGCATGTTTGGCTGCGCCGGCAAAGGCAAAGACGACACCGGCCGTGGCGGACGTCTGACCGTGAGTTGGGGTGTCATTCACAATTCGAAGGACCAACCGGCAAGCGGGCGCATTCTTTCCGGCAATCGGGACAGCGATCCTGTGTTGCGGGATGGGACCCGCCCCATGCTCCGGGATCACGTGCGGCTGACCGGGCGTGGCGTGGCGGCGGATCGCGCCAAGTTCAACGAACTGGTAGTTAGCGCCGGCCATCGATTCACGGTGGAACTGCGTTTCGTGACCGCCACCAAGAGTGGGGAATATCCCGACCCCACCCACGCGGAAGATTGGCAAACGCTCAGTGCCGTGCTGCGCGGCCCGGGTCTCCGCCTTGGCGGCAAAACCCGACGCGGCTTGGGTGCCTTCAAGATTGTCCGGTGGGATGAGACTCCAATGCCCAACGACGACGCCGCGAGCCAGGTTGCGGACGTTAGCAGGAGGGCATCGGAGTTGCCTTCAACGGTTAAGTGTTTTGACATCCAGCTTTGCGTGGACAACCTGTGGATGTTTGGCGGGGGCTGCAGCGATGTCGCTGATTCCGCTCCTGTCAGCGGCATGCGGATCGAATGGGATGGCACCAAACAGGGCACCGTCCGGCCGGTCTGGGTCGTGCCTGGCAGCAGCGTGAAAGGTGCGCTCTGGCACCGGGCTTGTTTTCATGCGAACCGCCTCGCTGGTAACTTTATTGACAAGCGAAACGAGGAGGCAGCGCTCAAGGCGGAGGGATGGATGACCGATTTGTTTGGCGTCGTGCAAGGCGACACCGGGACGCCCGGCAAAGTCTTCATTGATGATCTCTTCATCCCGAGGCGGGAGGAGCATTTGGCCGAGGTGCAAAACCACGTTGCCATCAACCCGTTTACTGGCGGGGCAAAGGACGGCGCGCTCTACAACGACCAGCCGCTGCTGGCCGACGCCGGGCCCATCTCTTTGCGCGTAACCTGCGGCCCAATTGCCTCCGCACAAGCCCAGGAAGCACTGGAGGCCGCCCTTGCTGATTTGTGTGCAGGCCGGCTATCGCTCGGCACCCACGCCGGTCGCGGCTACGGCGTCTTCAAGGGAAAGATCGACCAGGCGAACCTCCACTGAACACTATGAATAAGAAATTGCTCGATGCCCTAAAGGGTTGCGGCTGCTCCATTGAGACCGGCAAAACGCTCAAAGCCGAATCGGCTGCCGGAATGGACGAAAAGGCTGTTGCGGCTTGGTGGGAGGCCCGCCTCCAGGAGCGCCCCACCGGCTGGGCGCAGTTCTCGGACGCTAACGTGTGGTTGACTGATGGCAGGCCCTCCGCCCAAACCGAGGGCCTCCTGCTGGCCGCCGAAGTTGTGGCCGGGGATGTCAGCCACCATCTGCGCCCAAACGGTGACGGCTGGACCGCCACCAAACTCACTTGTGTGCCGGATCCCGAGGGCGTCATTGAAACCTGTGCCTTGATGCATTCGCGGGAGCGCGGCTCTGCATTGACTTACGAGGTTGCCTGGAGCGGCACCCCGCTCCGCCCCGCAGCCTTCCGATTAATCGCGCCCAGAGCATAACCACCAACTCGCTATACGCCATGCCACAGAATTTTCAAGACCGCCCGCAGCCCGGCCAGGACCGGCAACGAAGAACTCAAAACGATTCTCCCCGAGGAGACCGCCATGAGAATCAGAGCCGCCCCGCACATTATGGACACGGTTCCGGAGGTCGAGACAATCGACCGTCGATGGAGGCAATTCCTTCGCCCTACTACTTTGTGCCCTTGGAGGATTACGTCTATCTGCCGGAGTGGGGTGGAGGAGTGTCGCACGATATTCCATTCAGCGACGGCCTGAGCGGAGAATTGGAGATCGAAGTCGAGGCCATGCGCCCGATCTACGTGCGGAACACCGCCGAAAAACCGGCGGATTTGAAACGCTTCCATTCTTCCTCGCGTGAGCGTCCTGATGCCCAAGCCACGGCGCAGTTCAAGGAATGGGCATCTTTTTACAAGCTTGGAGACCGCTATGCCATCCCCGCCACCTCGATTAGGGGCGCCATCCGCAACGTGATAAAAATCGCATCCTTTGGCTCATTCAGGGAGGCAGTGTCAGACCATCCCGAGAACGACGAGCGTTATTCGGTTAGAGACCTTTACCTGAAGCCTTATCAGAACCGGTTCGTTCGTGGGGGTAAATGCCTTTCTCAAGGTGGATGGCTTCGCAAAGAGGGGAACGTCTGGAAGATCTACCCGAGCGATTACCAGCGGGTCGATCAATCGGCGCTGGCGGACTTTGCCAAGATCCGATGGGACGATTTCCTAAACACTGCCAAATGTGATAAAGACCATGACCCGAAACAGAGCGCAGTGAAGGCGAAGAACGAAATGTGGCTTAAGCATTCTGGCACCCTGGAAATTGACTATGTGAAGGGGAAAGAGATTGATCAAACTGGAAATGGGCGTCATCTCACCACTGGCGCGGGTGGAAAGCCGCTTCACCTGACTTATGCCCTTGCCAGCTCCCTCGGCTCCAAAACCGATCGGGGTCATCTCGTCTTTACCGGGCAGCCAAGCTCAAGGCGTCCGCCCAAGAACAAGCACATGGAATTCATCTTCGAACTTCCCGGGGCCTGTCTCAGCAAGGGGCGAGCGACTGAACTGGAACCTAGGCAGATTCGCGATTTTGAGTTTGTGCATGCTGAATCGCGCGCTTGGAAATACTGGCAGCCGAAGTTCGACCGGGGTGATTTCGTCCCCGTTTTCTGGATTGCACCCGCCCCCGGCCAACCCAAAGGCAATGGCCTGCAAGCCCTCGGCCTTGCGCAAATGTTCCGATACCCGGCAGATCGAACTTTGCGCGACGGTATCTTGCCAAAGCATCGGGAGCCCGGTCATGACTTGACAGACTTAGTTTTCGGCTCGCTCCGCGGCAACGAATTGCGTGGCCGGGCGACATTCAGTCACTTTCTGGCAGAGGGATCACCGAAGTCGCCTGGTGCGGTGTGGACCGTGCTTGGCTCGCCCAAGCCAACCTTCTATCCGAATTACCTCGAACAAGAATACACTCCCAAAACGGGGCGGCTAAACGCCAATGACTACCGCACTCTCATGTCGGACAGAATCCAGTTGCGGGGCTGGAAGCGATATGCGGTCCGACCGGACGCCAAGAAGGAAGAAGTTACCTTGCCTAAAGCTCACGATTTTACCCGGGAAGAACCGTCGAGTTTTGACGCAGCAACCGCGTTTGCCGCACTGCCACCGGGCACAAAGTTCACTGGCAAACTGCGTTTCCACAATCTACGGCCCATGGAACTGGGTGCGCTTATTTGGGCCATTGAATGGGGTGGCCATCAGAACCTCCGCCATCTGTTGGGGATGGGCAAGGGCTTGGGACTCGGTAGCGTCAAGATGAGCATTCGGAAACCCCAGGATTGTTCCTTTGAAAAGGCGAACGGATCCGGAAAGGTTACCGCAGAAGATGCGTGCAAATTCTTCGCTGGCGAAATGGAGAAAGCCCGGCCGGGCTGGAGTAGGAGCGATGCCCTGTGCGAACTGCTGCTGCTTGCCGATTCCACTATTAACCTGCCAGATGGAACCTTGGCTTACCCGCGCCTCGAAGTGGGTGGCAATAACCAATTCACCCTTGCGAAGCACCGCAATAACCCGCTCGTTTTGCGCTCCTACGGTGAAGCAACAGGCAAGCACACGCGAACCCCTTGGAAACCAGCCCAGGCACCCAGTCCTGCTGGCCCTTAGCGCCCCGTGGGATTCTCAGCGACATCGACACATTCGGGCGGAAAGAACCAGTTGTTCGGCCTTGCCCGATTAGTCATCTCCAAGCAATCCGAAGTGCAGTTGTGAGATGCAAATGGCCGCCTGCTCTGCCTCCATCCATGTCAATCCAGCCTTCATTCTCTTACCGCCTCCCATGCCTAACATGGGATTGTACCACGGATTCATCAAGTAGCCCCTGAATCCGGTATCGGGTGGCGATCGGCGCAAACTTCAGGCACGCGCCCTCATGCAGCACGGCGGCCAGTTGGAGGAGGGGCAGCATCAGACAGGCACGCCGGCAGCCGCGCTTTCGAGAATTCTAAGGACGGCGATGGGGTTCCTGGCCAGAATCATTTCCAGCGCGGTACGACCATCCAAATCGGGATGGGGCGTGTTCAGCCACGCCCGCGCCGTCTCCGGTTTGTGGAAGAATTCATGGAGAATCTCCAAGGAACGCTTTACCGGCTTGAGGGGCGACTGGGCGGCCTCCGCCGAGGGAGTCCTGTGGATAGTTAGGGAGGAGCTGAAGCGATTGGGCTGGGAGAAAGGGGATTTGCCGCGGCGGCGCAAAGGGGATGAGGGTAAAGCGGCGGTGGCGCGGCGGCTTCGCACCTGCGACCCGGCGACCCGGCGAGTCCGTCCAGTTCGAGGATTGACCGGAATGTCCGTTGTCCAATCCCAATCCTGAAAGGATTAGATCCCTCAGCCCGGGGTTGCTCGCGGAGAGCTACCCCGGGTGGGCGACGGATTAGGCCCTCAACCCTGAATGGGTTGCATCGTTTGTGCCCGCTGGGCTGAGGGATGCAACCCCTTCAGGATTGGCTCCCGTTTAGGATGGGAAGGAACCGTTGGTGATTCTGCGGCGCAAGAAGCGGACTTTGACGGCTGAAGACATCCACACGGAACTGGACCGGATTTGCAAGGGCGCCCCGGAGATGGATACCCTGATACGCCAGGAGTTTATTGGTTTCCTCCCCAATCAAACCCAATCGGCCAATGTCCCGGACAATCTCCCCGGCCACATCCCCTGCCCGGCCCAGCTAATGGGCCACCTTCTGCGTGTCAATGCGCCCGGTCGTCTCGTCGTGCAGCTCGGGGAGGATGACTTGCAGCCCACCGGTGCCACGGAGTATGGCCTGCAGTTCTTCCTGTACGGCGAAGATTCAACCCTGGAGTTCGGTCACTCGGTT
Organism: Verrucomicrobiota bacterium; assembly: GCA_037130375.1. Classification (GTDB taxonomy): domain Bacteria; phylum Verrucomicrobiota; class Verrucomicrobiia; order Limisphaerales; family UBA8199; genus JAPLUA01. Next base: position 11,568 of record JBAXTC010000067.1, read on the forward strand.
CAGGAGGTCGGGATTATTTTCAATTACTGCTGTTGTCATGGTTGAAAAAACGACGATGAGCTTGAGGTGGGTCGCCCAGTGGCTGTGATCAGTAATCAGTGTACGCGTGGCCGCAAGCTGTGGCGGGAGGGGCTTGAAAGACAGGCAAGCATCTGACATATTTGTCAGCATGAAGACGATAACCAAGCGCGAGCTCGTGCGAAATCCAGCTTTGGCTTCGCACCTGCGACCCGGCGAGTCCGTCCAGATCGAGGATGGGAAGGAACCGTTGGTGGTTCTGCGGCGCAAGAAGCGGACTTTGACGGCTGAAGACATCCACACGGAACTGGACCGGATTTGCAAGGGCGCCCCGGAGATGGATACCCTGGCAGTGCTTAACGACCTCCGCGAATGAGAATCTACGCCGACGCCTCCTTTCTGGTATCCTGGCTATACAGCGGCGATAAACAGAACCGGAGGGCTAGAAGCTGGTTCGCCGCCCATCAAAACGCGGACTGGATATTGTCCGACTGGTCCCGGTTTGAGACTTTGAACGCGTTGCGCAGCTTATGCCTCCAAAGCCACGGCCCCAAACCGGAGCAGATGGAAGCCTTGCGCAGATATTTCAGCCACTTGCTTTACCACGGCCCGTTTGATTACGAACGGGTGGACTGGCAGGAGGCGATGCGAGACGCAAACCAAATCAGCGCGGGATTCGCTGGCAGGCTCAAGGCCAGGTCAGCGGACACTCTGCATGTTGCCATCCTGGAGCAGATCAATTCAGACACCTTTGTCAGTGGGGATAAGGATCAAATTGCTCTGGCTAAAGCGAGAGGCTTCCGGGCGGTTTCGTTCATCTAACTCACTTTCCCGTCCAGCCTTACCCTACCTCGACATCAGTATTCCGTCCGGCATGCATCCGAGACGGAATTGTGCGCGTAGCATCACGGTTCATGTGATTTGGAAATGCGTGACAGGATGTCGTCCGGCGGGGTGGCAATCCGCGCAAACTTCAGGCACGCGCCCTCATGCAGCACCTCGGCATCCGGCGGAATCGGTGCGGACATCATCGGGTTACCACCCGGGGTGGGCGGTGGTGGCCTGGCATTGGGCAGCGCAGGGCCGGGCGGACTGAATCCTCGCGGCCCAAATCCGGGTGGGCGGCCTCCGCCCGGAGAGGGCGGCATTTGCAGGCCGGATTTGATTTCGAGAAAGTAAACGGAATCGTAGCGCTGCCAGCCATGCCGATGTGATGTGCAGCACGGCAAAAGCGGCGGCTACAATGGCGGGCAGGAGTGCGATGAGATAAAAGCGGATGGCTTTGTCCATGCTGAACCACGGGCCTGTTATTGCGAGCACTCGAGCAACTGACCAACGCCGATTGGAGGGCCAAGCTCGTGAAGCTCGCCGACGTCTATGACAATCTCTGCGAAGAGCGAGAGACCGGCCACAAAGGAAATTCCCGGCAGCAGGCCCGTGCGATGTTAGCGATTTCAGAAGCCGATTCTCGATTGCAAACAGGAGCTTCGGCGCTGAGGCAGTTGATGGCAAGGCTCGATGACAAACCAGCATGTCCGGCAGCAGCGGGGCAAACCACTCGCGCAAGGCGCGGTTGGAACGGCCGACATCCTGGACGTGTTCCGCCTGGTGTCCTTGTTCGCATAGCCAACGCGCCAGCGCCGGCGGCAGTTGAGCGCCCACGATGAACTTCATCCTCACCTCCCGGCGGCAACGAGGACGGGATGATCCAATTCCTGCGCGGCGTATTCGAGGCACGCGCGAATGTCATCCGCTTCGAGATAGGGATAGTCTTCGAGAATCTCCGTCTCGGGCACTCCGGCGGCCAGCAGGTCGAGCACGTCCTTGACGCGAATGCGCATCCCACGGATGCAAGGCCGTCCGCCGCATTGGTTGGGATTGAAGGTGATACGTTCCGCAAGTTGCATGTCCGGTATGAAGCGCCTTGAGTGGCTTCTCGCAAGCAGGGTTTCATCCGAGTCGTGGTTTTGTCCAGTGGCAGACCTTGGCGACGAAGGCCAGCGCCGTGCCGACCGTAGCGGAGAAGTCCCCACTGTAACGGCACACCACGGCTGAAAGATGGAAAGACGGACCTCCGGGCGACTTTTCGAGCGCGCACAAGAAGTTTGCCGGGAATGCCCGAGTTTTCGGGCAGGGCCTCCGACCGCGAGTTGTCCCCCCGCCACAGCGCGCCGCCCTTGTCCCGAGCCAAACCGTCCAAAATAACCGGGAAAACATTTCCTTGCGCCCATGCGGGTTTGGAACTATATTCTCGTCAATGGTGGAAATAGGCCACCGGAAACCAAAACGTAATAAAACGTAATAATACCAAGAAACACTCACCAAAACATAATTTAGCGTAGCACGGCCCCGGTCTTGTTTGAAACCCGCGAATTTTCACAGGAGAGACCCAGCCCAAGCACGCGCCGATCGGCGCGGCTTGGAGCATTCTCTCCAAAGGCGCTTCGCGGTGCCTCAAACAAGGGTGCGACAAGTTCGCGCCCTTTTATTTCTCCGCCGTTCGTGTTGGCTAAAAACCAAGAACACGAACGTTATGAAAAACCAGGGAATCAAAAAGAGAACAAACCGTAGCGAAACAATCCCCAATGAGCGGCGGCTGGCTTCTTGCTTGAAATGGCTGATTGCAGTGGCTGTTGGCTTAGCTGGCCAGGCCGGTGCCGCCACCATCCGCGTGCCGCAGGACCAGGCCACAATCACCGCAGCGGTGGCGGCAGCAAACCACGGGGACACGGTGTCCGTGTCCCCCGGCACCTACAACGAGATCAACATCCAGCTCACGAATAACATCACCATAAGCTCGGTGAGCGGGCCGACGAATACCATTGTGGACATGCAACATACTGGGCGAGGCTTCATTGTCACCGGCCCCGCTCTGACAAATGTGAGCATCTTGGGGCTTACGATTCAAAACGCGCAAATCCCGTATTATAGCGGTGGAGGGGCAGTACAGGTTGTTTCCGGAAAGTGCAGGATTAGCGGGTGCATCATCCAAGGCGTATCAGGTGCCGCTGATTACAGTGGCTGCCCTGTTTTTTCTGATTGGGCAAACACCAATGTTAATGATGTGGTTGTTGACAATTGTATTGTTCGCAACAATTTTGCAGCCAATTGTGCTGGAATAGGAAATTGCGCTGTCATCAAGTGCTTGATTTACAACAACTCGGCAGGGAATAACCCGATAGCTCTGGCTGGATGCCACTCCACCAACTGCACCGTGTACAACAATACGGGCGGTTTTCTTCCAAACTCCTGGACTGCCGGAGGGATGGGTGGCGGCACAGCGGTAAACTGCATTTTCTGGGGTAATTCGGGGCACAACGGCCAACAAATTGACCCAGGTTCTTCTGCGACCGTAACCTACAGCATCGTGCAAGGGGGATTCACTGGCACCGGAAACCTCAACTCCGACCCGCTATTCGTGAATGCTTCCATTGGCGATTTCCATCTCCAGACAAATTCGCCAGCGAGACATAGCGGCGATCCGACAATCCTTAATGTTGACGGCTCTAGATCTGATATGGGCGCTTATGGTGGCAACTTCCCAGAAGACCAGCAAGACCCCACATTTGTTTGGACCAAATTGCTGAGTTCGACGAACATGCCCCCGCTCAACGGAGACACCGGCTGGCGAAGTCTTCCGGGTTCAATGGATGAGAACCATCGGATTATTTATTCCCTTTCGGAGAATGGCGTCTTCTGGAAGTACGATATTGGAAGCAACCTATTCACACAGCTCCCAGTTTCCGGGGCTTGGCCGGGACGAGTGGACACATTCATCTATAACCCGGAGGAGAACTCAATTTGGTTCACCTTGTACGGCAGGGGCCAAGTATTTCGTCTGCCGGTGACAGGCGGCGCTTTCACCAGCGTCGGTTCCTCTGGTGCTTCCTACTCTGATTTTGGTGATATAACCTTTTGGAACCCAGTGACGCACAAGTTTGAGACGTTCAATGGATACGGATATTTTGCGGTGCGGAATTGGCGCTGGGCATTCGGCACTACGGATAGCGATTGGGTGCAAATCGAACCCAACACACCCGGCAGGCAACCGTGGCCTCGGGCTGGCGGTTCCTGGACAGTGGATAACATCGGGCAGCGAGTATTTCATGGTGGGGGGGGAGGCAATTCAACCGGGGCGCAGGGACAAGTGGACTCCGGCTTTGATTTCTTCATGGGTGATACTCGGTTCGACGCTCTGAGGGATCTGTGGCTACTCGATCTGAAATTGAACAAATGGGTCAATCTCATTCCCCTTAACACAGCAATTCGTCACTTCGGGCCGCTTGTCTATTTTCGGCCACAAAACAAGCTGCTGATGATCAATGGACAGAATACTCTCTCAGGTGCATTTGAGACTGGCGTCTGGACCTTCGCAGTCGGACAAGACACAAACTTCACGCAAGCCACTATTTCGGGCGACATTCCGAATGCTTCTGACGACCCCGGTGGTCTTTCCTTACCGTATTATGACTCGCTAAGCCAGCGTGTGATCTATTTCAACACCAATGGGGTCTATGCTCTGAGTCTCATCAGTCCTTCGCCTGCTCCCAGCATCACCACCCAGCCCGTGAGCCAAAGCGTCAATCAAGGCAGTCCGGTCAGTTTTAGTGTCATCGCCACTGGCACGAGCCTCAACTTCCAATGGCGGTTGAACAGCGTGGACATTTCCGGGGCAACCAATGACAGCTACAATATTGCCAGCGCGACGACCAACGATGCAGGCATTTACAACGTCATCGTCAGCAATCTCGCTGGCAGCGTAACTAGCAGCAACGCCGTTTTAACTGTCTGGAGCACAAATAATCCGACTCCAGCCAGCGCCCAAAGCTTGCCACTTCCGCAAGCCAACTTTGAACTGATTCAATCGATTCAAGACCAATCAAGTCGTGTTTGGGTTCTTGGAGCGTTCACGAACAGCGTCACGCTGGGAACCAATACGTTCACCTCGCGGGGGCAGAGAGATGTGCTTTTGATGCAGTACTCACCGGCAGGAGTTGTCAACTGGGCAGCGACCATTGGTGGTATTTACGATGACGTTTATTCGACTGGCTATGTGCCCGGGGGGGTCAGGATGTCAGTGCAATCCAATACGTGTGTCGTCGCTGGTGTGGAGCACTCAAGTCTAACAGTGGTAGATGGGGGCAAGGTAACAAACACCACAGCCTATAACACAGGTAACAAAGTAGAGGGATCCGACGGGTTCTTGCTGACTTTTAACTCTGCCGGACAACTGGTTTGGAAAGCCTCGGTCACTGGCACCTCTGCAACGGACGGTGGCCAATTTACGGCGATAGATAACTCTGGAAATATTTATTGGGTTGGTTCATACAACGGATGTTGTCCCACACAGGGGGGCGCAACTGTAACGGATGGGGTTGGCGGCTCGACCAGCATAACGTCCCCAAGCTACGGCACGGGGTTTCTCATCAAATTCAATTCGGCAGGTGCATATCAGTGGAGCGCCAAGTGCTATAATCGAGATGCCACCTTTGAAAGTGGGGTGGCTGTGGACAACGCGGGTTCCGTATTTGTTGTCGGCTACAGCCGGGCAAACAGTTCTGGGACCGCCACTACTCTGGTAGATGCGGGAGGAAATGTCCGAAGCGTGGCCAATGGTGGGTTTCAGTCAACATTTCTTGCCAAATTCACCAGCAATGGAATTTACCAATGGTCGTTGTCAACTCCCGGCGGTCCGGATAGTGCCAGCTACGTTGGCTACAACGCGCTTATTGCGGCCACCAACGGTGATGTGTTTCTGGCGGGAACGTATAATACGGTGGGGCTGACTTTTGGAGGGCAATCTCCTCAATTACCTGTGCCGAATGCGCAAGACGGTTTTGTTGGCTGCATCAATTCCAGTGGACAGGTCAAGTGGCTGACCCAATTCGGGGGCGGTGGGGATCAAGTGGTGGGCTCGGTTTACCATCTCAGTAATTCACAAGTGTTGGCTGCTGGCAGAACCACAAATGGTTTGATATTGGCCAACACCAATCTCATCAGTCTGGGTGGCGTAGATGGATTTGTTGTGACTTTGTCCACCAATGGTTCCCCGTTGAATGCCACATTGATTGGCCAGGGAAACGATAATGATGTCAGAAACGCCCAGGGAACAACTTCTGGGGTGACAATGATCGCGGGACAGACAATGGCGGGATTTCAAGCTTACGGCATCACTTTCACCAATGCTGGTGCCTATGTGGGTTTAGTGAATACGTCTTCAAATCCGCCGCCGACCATCACCAGCCAGCCGGTGAGCCAAAGTGTGAATCAAGGCAGTCCGGTCAGTTTCAGTGTCATCGCCACCGGCACAGGCCTTGGTTTCCAATGGCGGTTGAACACCGTGAACATTTCCGGGGCGACCAATGACAGCTTCAACCTTGCTAGTGCGACGACTAGCGATGCAGGCATTTACAACGTCATTGTCAGCAATCTCGGTGGCAGCGTAACGAGCAGCAACGCCGTTTTGACCG
>JBAXTC010000670.1:0-4405 GCA_037130375.1 Verrucomicrobiota bacterium
CGCCAACCGGCGTTGGCAGGATACGAGAAGCCCATTTCAGGGGGGCAGTTGGCAAGGGAATGCAGGGCGGCCTCGGTTCTCCGGCCGGGGCATTGGTCGAACAAGATGGCGGTGGCAAGCGAGCGGTCGCAAGTGCGCGAGGTCTTTTCCTCGGCCAGCCAGGGCAGATTGTTGATGAAGATGGCGCGCTGCCGGCTCCAGAATCTGCGAACCGCAGACCGGAGCAAGTCCTGGCCGAATTGGCCGGCGATCTCCGCCTGCCTCTCATCGCCGAAGGCGCGACAGATCGGCCCGAGAGCGTGCTGCATGGCAGCGGCGGTATAGAGATTGAAGGCACATTGTTTGTGGCGCTGGCGCTGATACGCAGCGTGATCAATCCATACCGAGGGAATGCCGATATCCTCGACTGGCAGCAAGCCGTCGGCGCCTACCAGGCTGCGAAGGTATTGAGCGAAGCGAAGCAGCCGCGGATAAGGTTCGCGCAGGGAATCGAGATCGCCCGTATAAAGATAATGGCTCCAGCAATCGAAGTTGAAACCAACGCCGTGATCGAGGATTGGTCCCCAGCCGGAAAGATCAAACTGGCGCTCGACCAATCGGGCGAGGCGATCATAGGCGGGCCAGCAATCCAGGAAGTAACCCTCCTTGGTCAAACCCTGGCTCCAGGTGCCAAGATAGCGCGCAGGCAACCGCGATTCCCCAAACGCCAGATGCACCGAGTGCAACTGATGCCCGCCGTCGCCGCTGTATTGTTGCCGCTCGCGAGCCATGCCGTCCACGAGCGTTTCCTGCGCACAGTTGTTGAGCGTGTTGATCGACGCATCAAACAGACGTTGCAGCGCTGGTTCACTGCTCCGCACCCGGGGTTCGTTCGGCCACGGAAAGACCCGGCGTCGCAGATGCACATTGCTCACGCTCACAGAACCTTTCACATTGTGAATATGCAGTTGCAGCCAGCGCAGGCTCTCGAAATCGAAGGTCTCGAAGTGGTTCAACCCGTCGCCGCAGATAAAGCGCGTCCACGAATTGAAATGAGTATTGAGCAGCGGTGGTCCGCCAGGCGCGTGGGCCTCGTGGACGAGCAGTTCGATGGTTGTTCCTGCCGGCGCCTCGATGTCGAACCCGGGCCAACCGACAATCTGGTCCCGGAACTCGAAAGTGAGCACGGCGCCACGCGCGCCATCAAGTTCAACCCGCCACTGACCGGGGGCCATCTCAACAGCAAGCTGTTCGCGCGCCGCACTGAAGGCATTGGGAATCCGGAAGTCGAAGTAATCTTCCGGTGTGGAATGCCATTCAAGCCAGAGGGTCTCGGTTAGTCTGGCCACAGGCACCAGCGATTCCCGCAGCAGGGGAATGCTGCGCGGTCGGAGTTCGGAGTCCGCCGGACCACGGCTGAGATCGAGCGTGTATTCGTCGTAGTTGGTGGCGAGAGCGGGTTTGTTCGGTGACCCAACCAGGGGCATTGCCGAGAGCCATTGGCGGTCCGGTTGGAAGGCAGGAGCCGACCATCCGTATGGGTATAGACGCGAGTCGAATTCCTCCTGCAACGCCCGCAGGTACCAGCGTTTGGCCCGCCCTGGCCGCCAGGCCCGACAGACCATTGCCTTCCAGCCGGCGTCGGAAACCACCCGGTCAACGTGGCCGTCGCTTTGCTCGATCTCGAGCCAGAACAGGAAACCGGGCTTCCCGAGCGGCCAGGTGCCGTCGCCTGTTCCATAGAACAGGACGGTCACGCCGATAACATTGGGGCCGGATTCCAGATAGCTGGTCAGATCGAGCGGGTCGGCCTCCGCCCAACGCGGATCGCTCGGCGCCGGCCCCCATTGAACTCGCTGACCATTAACCTCGAGCCGGTACCGGCTGTCCGCACTGATCCAGCCGGTGGCCCGACGCGGTTTAGCCGCGAGATGCAACTCGCGGCGGAAGAGAACAAAGGTGTTTTGCAGCGTGCGGCTGGACGGATACCAAATCCATTGGGCGGGCGACAGGTTCGGAAGTCCGGGCCGGTTCGGGGCCATTACAGCCTTCGCAATCGAGTCTTTGCGGGCAGCCGCAGCCGCAGCCGCCGCGACCGGCGTGTTATCCGCCAGCACCAGCGAGCCGCCGGCTACAGCGGAGGTTTTAAGGAACTCGCGACGATTCATACTGAAGGCCGGGTAGAGTCCCGGTGCTGGTCCATAAATTCCTGTGCGTTCATAATACTGCCGGCCTCAGCGCATGTTGGCATCCCAGTCTCGATAGTTGGCGCGCTGAAAGCAACTCCGGAACTGGCATGAATTTCCACTTTGAATTTGCCGCCCGAAATCCTAAATTCGTCGGAGTGAATCCGTCGAACTGCAGAGTGCGCCGCGCGACGCTTGATGACATCGCCCAGTTGACGACCCTGTGGCAATCGATGCATTTCTCGATTGACGAGTTGGCCAGGCGCATTACGGAATTTCAGGTGGCCGAGAGCGCCGACGGCAAACTGCTGGGCGCCATTGGGCTGCGAATCACAGAACGCCACGGGCTGGTTCACAGCGAGGCGTTCAGCGACTTCGCGCACGCCGAGCAACTGCGGTCGTCACTCTGGGACCGTCTCCACGCGGTCGCGACGAATCACGGTTTGCTGCGGGTGTGGACGCAGGAACCGGCGCCGTTTTGGAGTCGTTGCGGGCTGCTGCCGGCCGACGCGGAGGTGCTCGAAAAGCTGCCGGCGTCATGGCGAGGCTCATCGTCCCGCTGGCTGACCCTGAAACTCAAGGAAGACCTCGATGCGGTCATTGCCCTCGACAAGGAATTCGCGCTGTTCATGCAATCGGAAAGGCAGCGCACGAATCGGGCCTTTCAGCAGGCTCGGATTCTGAAGTTCATCGCCACCCTGATCGCCTTCGCCCTCCTGATTGCCGTATTAACCGGCGCATTCCTCCTGCTCCGTAAAAATCCGCAATTGCTGCACCGTTGAGGCTACTGAACTCGACCGCAAAACGATTGGCCCGCGCTGCTCGGTAATCCGGCCGGTTCCAATCCCTCGACGGCCGTTCTCGCAAAATCGAGCCTTTTGTTTGCGGGCCGGCAGCGATTACGATTAGGATGACAACGATTAAGCAGACGGCGGTTCGGACAAAGCTGTGATACTAAACGTGATTCTTGGCTCGCTTGCGGCACTGAGCCTGGCCTTGACACTCTGGCAATGGCTCATTGCGCGACGGTTCCCGTTGCACCGCCGCGTTGGCGCGCCCGCATCGCTCCCCGATCCTCGCAGGAGTCCGCGTGAGGAGGCTCTACCTCCCTCGCTGCAGCCCTCAGCCCTCACCCCTCACCCCTCGGTCACACTTCTCAAACCGGTCAAAGGTTGCGACGTGGCAACTGAAGATTGCCTGCGAAGCTGGTTCGAGCAGGAATACAATGGACGCGTTCAAGTCCTGTTCGGCGTGGCTGCGGCCGAAGACCCAGTTTGCGCAATCATCCAGAAACTGTTTCAGGAATACCCGGCCAGCGATGCACAACTCGTCGTATGCGGGCCGCTGCTCGGCGCCAATGCCAAGGTTTCAAAGTTGGTGGAACTCGAGCGGTTGGCGAAGCATGACATTCTGATCATCAGCGATGCGGACGTGCGGGTGCCGCCAGATTGTCTGACGAACGTGGTATTGCCACTGCTGGACAGCGGAACCGGCTCCGCCCCTGCTGTTTGTGGGCTGGTCTGCTGTTTTTATCGTCTGGCCAACCCCTCGACCCTGGCGATGGAGTGGGAGGCGGTGGCCGTCAATGCGGATTTCTGGAGCCAGGTTTTGCAGTCCCAGAGCCTGAAGCCGATTGATTTCGCCTTGGGAGCGGTGATGGCGACGCGGCGCAATAGGGTTGCCGAAATCGGCGGCTTTCAGGCGCTGATGGACTGCCTGGCCGATGATTATCAACTGGGCCATCGGATTGCGCGGCGAGGCCATCGCATCGCCCTCTGCCCGGTCGTGGTCGAGTGCTGGTCGGCGCCGATGGACTGGTCGGCGGTATGGAAGCATCAGCTCCGATGGGCGCGGACCATTCGCATTTGCCAGCCACTGCCGTATTTCTTCAGCATTCTGAGCAATGCGACGCTATGGCCTCTCCTCTGGCTGATCATCAGGCCCGCTGCGCCAGTCGCGGCCTGTGTCCTCCTCTGCCTCCTCGTCCGAATCCTGACCGCCCTGAACCTCCAACGGCGATTAAGCCAGCCCCTCACCCCGGGAGGGCGAACGTCCTCGCGAGACCAACCATCGCCGGAGAATTGGGACCGCGGGGACGCCGGCCTTGCCGCAACCCCGGTTCGGGTGCAGCCTCGCCACCAGGCACCCCAACCGCTCCGGCAGGCATCCTGGCGCTACGCCTGGATCATCCCGCTCAAAGACATCCTCCAAACGGCGATCTGGCTGCTGGCTTTCCTGGG
>JBAXTC010000671.1:0-4405 GCA_037130375.1 Verrucomicrobiota bacterium
GGGGGACCGCCGGCATTCGTTGAGCAAATAGCCGGATTCCGGTGATGTAAGGAGGATTGTGCGCCGGGGCGATGCCGTTGCAGGCTTCCATGGCCTTGACCACACTCTCGTCAAGCCGAACACAGCCGTTGACGCCGCGCGCCATGATGGTCTTGAAGCCGACAGCCGCAAGATCGCTCTCGCTTTGAATGTGGCCGGCCTCTTTCAATTGCATCAGGCAATCCCCAATCGCCTTCGAGTAATCAGCCACGCGCTCGAAACCGCCTTTATGCAAAAGGCGCTCCTGTCCGTTCGAGAAGTCAAACAGGCGCCATTTGAGCGAGGTCGAACCCAAATTGGCAACGAGAATCTTCATGAGTGCCTGGCAACCGGCAACCCGCAACTGATGGTTGCTACAGATCTGTCATTCATCTCCCGTTGATCACTCATTACAGATTACAGATTACTGATTACTGATTACCGATTACCGATCACTATCTCCACCCTCAATGGAGCCATTTGTTCAGGCCCGACAATCCTTCATGCGGGCGAGCGATTACATGCACGCTGATAACCTGGCCGACCTGGGAGGCGGCGGCCGCGCCGGCGTCGGTGGCTGCTTTGACGGCGGCGACGTCGCCCCGGAAAAAGCCGGTGACGTACCCGCTGCCGATCTTCTCCCAGCCGGACAGCGTTACATTAGCCGCTTTGAGGGCTGCGTCACAGGCTTCCAGGAGGGCGCAGAGGCCCTTGCATTCGATCATTCCGATTGCTTGTTGAGACATAAATTAGCCGATAGTTAATGGTTTTGAGAATCGATGGTGAGCCGCGGTTTACTTTGCAGGTTTGACGGCGGCTTCCCCCAGAAACGACTTCAGCAAATCCTCGTGCGGGCGCGCGATGATGTGCGAACTCACCAGTTCGCCAACCTTCGAGGCGGCTTTGGATCCCGCATCTATCGCGGCCTTGACGCTGCCGACATCGCCTTTGCACAATACCGTGATCAGGCCCCCGCCGATGGGGATGGTTTTGACAAGGCTCACGTTGGCGGCTTTGACCATGGCATCGCTGGCCTCCACGCTGCCGACGTATCCTTTGGTTTCAATCATTCCTAATGCTTCGTTCATAATTCAGTTGATGGTTCTTGGTTGATCGTTGACAGAGATTAATGAATCAGTTCGCAGGGGGTGTTCGGTTGCAAGTTGCAGGCGTTGCCTTCGTCGGTGTCGATGTGAACTTCCAGTTTAAAGAGCTTATCGACCCGCACAAGCAGTTTCTCGAGCGAGATGCTGCAAGGGCCCCCGATGTTGAGCTTCATCTCGTCCCCAGCCTTGACGCCGTAAAATGCCGCATCGTCGGGCGAAAGATGCACGTGGCGCAATGCGCGGATGACGCCTTCAGGCATCTCGAAGAAGCCAGACGGCCCCATCAGCATGCAACCCAGCGTGCCTTTGATGCTGCCGGAAATGCGCAGCGGCAAGTCAAAGCCGAGCGCGATCCCGTCCGTATAGGAGAGTTCAACCTGGTTCAGAGTCCGGCACGGGCCAAGAATGCGCAGATTGGAGATCACCCGGCTGCGCGGGCCGATGAGTGTGAGCGTTTCCTTGGCGGCAAACTGGCCCTCTTGATACAGCCACTTGTGAACCGTTAATTGGTGTCCTTTGCCAAAAAGAGCCTCGACCGCCTCCTGCGTGAGGTGGCAGTGGCGCGCACTCACGTTGACCACCAGCGCGTTTGGCGCCGCCGCAGGCGTCGGCAGCGTCTTGCCTAGACGCTGATAGACCGCTTGACGAACCATATGTTCCACCACGGCTCGATGCAGCGCAGGGGTAGTTGCAACCATATCTGCGCTAAGTTCTGACAGATTATGGGATATTGTCAACTGGAAGGAATCACGAACCAGCAGTAACCGAAATCCAAAATCCGATTGTAAAACCAATCGGTCGTCGCGGCGGCTCGGCAGGGCGCTGCACTTCCCGGAGGAACGGGCCAGGGGGGTCGTCATTCCAGCAGGCCAAGCCGAGCCAGCATTTCACACCAGCGCCAGCGGTCGCCGGTGTTCATTTCGAGCAGCCAGACGGTCGTGCGGCCCGTGGCGGTTTTGCCCACGATCCGGGCGCCGTCGCGGGTGAAATGCTCTACCCACTGGTCCCGTCGCGGATGGAACAGCGGAGTGAGAACGCCTGTGTCGGGATCAATGCCGCTGAGGTTGGGGCCTTTCTGGTAATTGCATTCCGGACAGGCGAGCGCGAGGTTGGCGGCGTCATCCGTGCCGGCGTGTTGCCGGGCGACGATGTGTTCGATGTGGAAACGGAGGGCGGAGGCGCGCTGCGGGAGGTGGCAGTACTCGCAGCGGTATTGCGCCCGCTGGCGCACAAGGTCGCTGGTGGCGGCGTCCATTTAGGACGGTTTAGCGTGGGCGAGGAAGGCGTGGGCTTCGGTCTTCAGCACGCCGAGGAGCGTGTTGGCGCGAACGATGGATTCGAGTTCGTCCTGTTCGGCGGGGGTCAACTGGCCTTCGGTGCGTTTGCCTGCGAGTTCGTCGTAGCGGGCTTGCGTCTCGGTGTCCGCTTGCACGCCGACCAAGGCGCGCGCGAGTTCGGCGGTAAGACTCTGCGAGAGCGGCCTGAGGAGCCGTTCCAAGGCTGTGGTTTGGGCAATTGCCATGGTCAGAAACTAGTCCCAAATGCCGTGCGAAGCGAGCAGATTATGGAATGGCCGATCAACCCCAACCACGAAGTCCTCCGTTTTGCGAGCGTTCAGGTCCAATGCCACTAGGACTAGGATTTGATCGATATGTATCACAGCGCGGCAAAGCCGCAACGGAACAGGACAGGCAGACAGAAATATCGAAAGACTGAAAAATGGGGTTGCTCTTCATTTTTCTGTCTTCCATATCTCTGTCTTTGTGTCTTCCTGAGCGCCCTCACCCGTATAGCAAATTTCCTCGCAGCTTGCGAACAATTTCGACTACTGCAGCGCAGAGAAAAAGGAGAGGAGAATACTAACAGTGAATCAGCACCGCGCCACTCCGGCGTGGCAGCGTCAATTTATGTGTTAATTTATGTTGCCCTTTCCTCTTAACTTGGCAGACACTCCCGGAACCTATGCAATGGGCCGAGCTTGAGAAACTTGTCGCAGTGGGCGAGTCGGAGACGGTTGAGTTCAAGAAATCAACCGCCCAACCGACATCGCGGCCCCAAAATCCCTACATCACAAATGCGTTTTACCGGCGCGGCCTCATCGAGCAGTGGGGCCGGGGCACGAACCGGATTCTGGAATTGAGCGTGAAGGCCGGCAACCCGGAGCCGGAATTCGAGGAAACGGCTGGGTGGGTGGTGGTGCGGTTTCGGCCGGTGGCAGGGAAGACCATTGGGGAAGTCACCGGGGAAGTCGGGACTAAGTCAGGACTAAGTCGGGACCAAGTCGCCATCCTAAGCAAGTGCTTGGAAGAGTGCTCCTTGAAGGACATCATGACGCTTGCCGGACGATCGAACCGCACCAAGTTTCGGGACCAATTCGTCAAACCCTTGCTTGAGGCGGGGTTGCTCGAAATGACGGTTCCCGACAAGCCCAAGAGCCGCCTTCAGAAATACCGCCTCACGGATAAGGGCCGCGCCTGGCTGGCAACGCAAAGCCGTCCCCCAGGGGATGGCGGATTGAAAGCAACAAAATGACTTCCCCAACTCTCAACACCTGAATGGCTATGAAAACGATAAACAATCCCAAGTCCGGACACGATCACCGCGCAAGCAGGCTGGAAGCACCGAGCAGCAGGCAGTGTTTTCCGATCTTTGCACTGCAATAGTCGAGATTGCTCCCAGCCTGCGAAGAAATTCCACGCCTTCCCGTTTTTCCAGTTGCCCATTTCCATCAATTCGGATTTGTTTCGGATTTCGGATTTCGGATTTCCGGCCCCGCTGGACAATGTCTCGGTGGACGTGAGCTTCGCCGACAAGAACGGCAACCCCGTCCGTGCCACGTCCGATCCCAACGACCTCACCGCGAAGTTCTTCATCCGGTACCAGACCGGCAGCGGCCTGCCGTCCAGCATCAGCGGCGGCGCGAGTGCCCAGATTCTCTGGCTCATCATCCCGGCGCCCGGAGCGGCGGGCCAGGTAGCCAGCGGTGAAATCTACTTCGTCGGCGCGACGCTGCGCTACCGGGCGTCTGGCGTTACCAACGAGGTCGCCGTCTCGCCGGATTCCATCCTGGTCAAACCGTTGCCGGACCTGACTTTGGACTACTTCCTGCCTGCCGAGGTTTATGGCGACGATCCATACACCGAGGCAGAGGAGCTGCCGGTGCCGTTCAATCTCGGCGTCCGGGTGAAGAACTCCGGCTACGGCTACGCCAGGGCTTTGAAGATCAACTCCGCCCAGCCCCGCATCGTGGAAAACGAGCTTGGCCTGCTGGTGGATTTCCG
>JBAXTC010000672.1:0-4391 GCA_037130375.1 Verrucomicrobiota bacterium
ACCATGAGCGAGCAAATCGGCGAAAAAATAGAGCAACCGACACCGCGCAAGCTGGAGGAAGCGCAGAAGCGCGGACAGATCGCGCGGAGCGTCGAGGTGCAGACGGTGTTCGTCCTGCTGGGCGTTATCTGCGCCCTGTCGTTCACGGGCGCCGAAATGTGGCGGCTGCTGGCGGGCGGCACCGTCAGCGTGCTGGGCCATTTGCACGACACCCCGCTGAGCATCAATACGCTGCAGGGTTATGCCTGGCGCGGCGCCCTCCTGTTCCTGCAATGCAGTGCGCCCGTTGTGTTCGCGGCCATGCTGGCGGGTTTGCTGGCGGGCGGGATTCAAAACCGCTTCACTATCGCCTCCGAAGCCCTCGGCTTCCACTGGGAACGCCTGAACCCCGTCGAGGGGTTCAAACGGACTTTTTCCGGCCGCTCCGCGGTGCCGACGCTGGTTGCCATCTTCAAATTACTCCTCATCGGCGTGCTGACTTACGGGACGGTGAAGGAAGTGATGGGGGATCCGGTCTTCACGACTTCGGTGAGCCTGCCGGCGTTCGCCAACTTCCTGGCCGCCGCAAGCTTCAAAATCGCGCTGCGCCTGCTCCTGGCTCTCGGCGTGATTGCGGCGGCGGATTACGGCTACCAGTTCTGGCGGACCCATCAAGATCTCATGATGACGCGGGATGAGTTGAAGGAGGAATCGAAAAGCAGCGAAGGCAATCCCCAGATAAAAAGCCGCCGCCGCAGGATGCTTGGACGTTCCAAGCGCCAGATGCTGGCCGACGTGGCGACAGCGGACGTGGTGGTCACGAACCCGACGCACATTGCCATTGCGCTGCGCTATGACCGCCAGTCGATGCAGGCGCCGCGCCTGGTCGCCAAAGGCATTCGCAAGAACGCCGAGCAAATCCGGGAAATCGCGCGGCAGTGCGGAGTGCCGCTGGTGGAGAACAAGCCGCTGGCCCGCCTGATGTTTAAATACGGCAAGGTGGGGCGCGAGATTCCGGCGCAGCTTTACGCGGCCGTCGCGGAAGTGCTCGCGCACGTCTATCGGACGAACCCTTACCGCTACTACGCCGAGGCATGCACCCTGGCCGCGACGGAGACCCGCTGACGTATCATGGCCTCGCTCAGCTCCAATTTGCGACTGCTCCTGCGCCACGGCGACTTATGGCTGATCGCCGGGCTGTTCGGCACGGTGATGTTGCTCATCCTGCCGGTGGCGCCCTGGTTACTGGACGGGCTGCTCGCCATTAGCATCGCGATGTCGTTGCTCACGCTGCTGGTGATTCTGTATGTCCGGCAGCCTTCCGATTTCAGCAGCTTTCCCACGCTGCTCCTCTTCCTCACGCTGTTCCGGCTCTCGCTCAACGTGGCGTCCACGCGCTTGATCCTCCTGGACGGGTACGCAGGCCACGTGATCGAGGCGTTCGGCAATTTCGTTGTCCGCGGCAATTATGTCGTCGGGATGGTGGTGTTCCTGATTTTGGTGTTGATCAATTTCATCGTGATTACCAAGGGCGCCGGCCGCATCGCCGAGGTTGCCGCCCGTTTCACCCTGGACGCCATGCCAGGCAAGCAGATGGCCGTCGATGCCGAATTGAACGCTGGTGTCATCACCGAAGCCGAGGCGCGCGCGCGGCGCAAGAACGTCGAGCGCGAGGCTGACTTCTACGGCGCGATGGACGGCGCGAGCAAATTTGTCCGTGGCGATGCCGTCGCCGCCATTCTTATCACGCTCATCAACATCGTCGGCGGCTTTGCCATCGGCATTGCGCAAAAGGGGATGACGATGACCGAGGCGCTACAGCGCTTCACCATTCTCTCCATCGGCGACGGCCTGGTCTCGCAAATCCCAGCGCTGATCACCTCCACGGCCGCGGGCATCCTGGTGACACGGGCCGCGTCGAAAAACGACCTCGGCCAGGAGTTGGGCAACCAATTACTGATCTATCCTCGCGCCATGACTGTGCTGGCCGCGATGATGAGCGTCTTCGCGCTTGTGCCCGGCCTGCCAATGTTCCCCTTTCTGGTTCTGGGCGCCCTTGCCGGTTTGTTGTCTTACACGCTTTATCGCCACGGTCCCCTCGAACCAGCCCTCGCGCAAGCCCGGTCGCCCGGAGCGGCCAAAGGCGTTGACGGTGGGGCGGCCCCGGCGGCCGGTGAAACCAAGACGATGGACAAGTTGGAGGAGTTGCTGCACCTGGACCCGTTCCAGGTCGAGCTCGGTTACGGGCTGGTCGCGCTGGCGGACAAGCGGCATGGCGGTGATTTGCTCGAACGCGTTACCAGCGTGCGCCGCAATTTCGCGCAGGAGATGGGCATCATTATTCCGCCGATTCGTTTGCGGGACAACTTGCAGTTGGGTCCGAACGAATACCGCTTCCTGCTCAAGGGCAATCTGGTGGCCCAGGGCGAACTCCGTCCGGGTCATTGGCTGGCGATGAACGCCGCCAAGAGCAAGACCGTGCTCAAAGGCGTGCCGACCATCGAGCCGGTCTTTCAATTGCCCGCAACCTGGGTTGGGGACGCCGAGCGCAAAGCGGCCGAGGTGGGCGGCTTCACGGTGGTGGATGCCCCGTCCGTCCTGGTCACCCACTTGAGCGAGACCATCCGCCGGCGCAGCCACGAAATTCTCAGCCGGCAGGACGTTCAGGTGCTGTTGGACAACCTCAAACTGACGCACCCGACGCTGGTGAATGAACTGGTGCCGGCGCAACTCAACGTCGGCCAGGTGCAGCGTATTCTGCAAAACCTGCTGGCCGAGGGCATCTCCATCCGCAACCTGGCCGGCATCCTCGAAAAGGTGAGTGACCATGCGCCGTTTACCAAAAACCCCGACGAGCTTTCCGAACATGCCCGCCGCGCGCTGGGCGCGCAAATCACCCGTCCCTACCAGATGCAGAACGACCGACTGCGGGCCATCACGCTCGATCCGCGCCTCGAGCAAACCATCGCGCAAGGCGTCCGCCAGACGCCAACCGACGTGTCGCTGGTTCTGGACCCGGGCCTCGCGCGGCACATCACCGACGCGCTCGGCAAGCTGGTGCAGCAGATGCTCGCCGCCGGGCATCCACCGGTCGTCCTGTGTTCGCCTCAAATCCGGCTCTGTTTCCGGCGGTTCTTTGAATCGGCCTTCGCCGATCTCACGGTCATTTCCTATTCAGAAATCCCGCCGCGCGTTGAAATCCAAAATGCTGCAACCATCCCGTCCATCGCATGAACGTCACGCGCTTTCTCGCCCGCGACGCGGCCGATGCCGTCGGACAAATCCGCTCGCGCCTTGGGCCGGATGCCGTCGTCGTGAGCGTCGCCCAGGCGCCGGCCAGCGGCGTCAGTCGTTTGTGGCGCAAGCCGCGGCTTGAGGTGCTCGCCTGCCTGCCGGAGGCGGCGCCCACTCCAACTCAAATCAGCCAGGCAGCCATGGCTGCTCCTGAGATGAATGGCCAGGCGCTCCTTGCGAACGGTACCCAATTGGATCAACTGGATTCCGAGGATTCTGTTTTCGTGAGGCCCGAGGCGGCCCCGAATCGAGGCGAGTCCCCCTCGCCCGCCACGGAAGGAAGCTGGCGCAGTGGCGCGGTGCTCCACCAGATGGGGCTGCAGCCGCTCCATGTGGAGAAAGTCATCGAGCGCGCGCAGTCCAAACATGGCAGCACACCCCCGGCGTCACTCGCGCGGGAACTGGCGCTCGTTTACGCCGCCCTGGCGAGTTTTTGGCGGCCGGCGGCGAGCTCGAATGAAGGCTCGCCGGCAATTCACGTGTTTGTCGGACCGCCCGGCTCCGGCAAAACGACGGCGCTTTGCAAGTGGCTGGCCAAAACTGTATTGGCCGGCGGAGTTACGGCGCGAGCGTGGCGCCTGGATGGGCGCGCCGCACATTTTGCCGGTTTGCTCGACGTTTACGGCGAGATTTTGGGCGTGCCCGTCGAGCGCGAGTGGAATGTCGAGCAGAAGCTGGAGGGGTTTGACGCGGGCTTTGTGGATTTGCCGGGGGTTGACACGCGGGATCCCGCCGCCATCGGGCAGTTGTGCGGCCGCGTGAAAAAGATTCCCGGCGCGCGGGTGCATCTCGTGCTCAACGCGGCCTACGATGTCTTGGTGACGCTGGCGCAGGCCCGCGCCTTTGCGTCGCTGCCGGTGAGCGATGTCATCTTTACACACACTGACGAAGAAAAGCGGATGGTGAAGCTTTGGAATTTGGTGCTCGGCACAAATTTCTCAGTCCGGTTTCTGTCGGGTGGGCAAAATATTCCCGGTGACTTCTTTGTGGCATCACCCGAGTTGCTGATTCCCCGTCAAACAGGCGCATAATTACCGCGGCAAGCAGATATTTCCCGGTCCAACGGCGTTTGGCAGACGCTTTGCTAAGGACAAGGAGCGAATGTGAACCGGATGAAA
>JBAXTC010000673.1:0-4386 GCA_037130375.1 Verrucomicrobiota bacterium
GTCATGGTTATTGCGTGCCAAATCGAGTTAGGATTATACTCTGTCTCTCTTATGGCTGACGCCATCGAATTCATTCTCAATGGCCGCGATGTCCGGGTCGAGAGCGTCTCCCCGAACATCACGCTGCTTGAATATCTGCGCGGCACGGGCTTGACGGGTGCCAAGGAAGGTTGCGCGGAAGGCGACTGTGGCGCGTGTTCCGTGGCGATCATCGACCGCGACTCGCAAGGCCAGCCCTGCTGCCGCGCCATCAACAGTTGCCTGGTTCCGCTCTGCCTGATGGCCGGGCGCGAAATCGTCAGCGTGGAAGGTGTCGCCGGCCCCGGCAAGCTCCACCCCGTCCAGGAGAAAATCGCGCAGGGTCACGGCTCTCAATGCGGGTATTGCACTCCAGGCGTTATCATGTCGCTCTTCGAGGGCTATTACCGGGGCGATATTCGGAATCCGGCCCAGCTTGATGATCAATTGTGCGGCAATCTCTGCCGATGCACGGGCTATCGTCCGATTCGTGAAGCAGCCATCAATGCCTTCCAGGAACGGCACGAGGAAAACGGCCAGGATTCGTTCGCCAAGAGGCTTGAGAAGTCCACCGCAGGATTGAACGCGGTCGAATTCGAGTTTTCCGGGCAGCGATTCTTCCGGCCGGTTACGCTCGGCGCCCTGCTGCAATTGGTCGCACAGTTTCCCGAGGGCAGGCTCATCGCCGGCGCCACAGAACTCGGGCTGGACATCACGAAACGCTTCAAGAAGTTCCCAACGCTCCTCTCGGTCGAAGCCGTGCCCGAGTTGAAGAAGATTGAGCGTACCGACACCGAATGGCGCATCGGCGCTGCCGCCACCCTCACGGAAATCGAGGAGCAAATGGCGGACGAATTTCCTGTGCTGGCTGACATGCTACGCGCCTTCGGCTCGCGCCAGATCCGCAACCGCGCCACGATGGGCGGCAACCTCGTCACCGCTTCCCCCATCGGCGACAGCGCCCCCCTGCTCCTGGCCCTCAATGCCAGCGTGGTCCTCGCCTCTCTGGAAAGTAGGGCAGGCCTCCCGCCTGCCCCCCCCTCAACCGAACTGAGGGCAGCCGTCCCCCCTGCCCCCCCCTCAGAACGATCTCTCCCAATCAACGAGTTCTTCGTCGCCTACCGCAAAACGGCCCTGCGTCCAGGCGAGATCCTCAAGACCATCCTCGTGCCCCGGTTTGCCCAGACGGGCCTCACTCGCAAGTGCGCCTGGTACAAGGTTTCAAAGCGCCGCGAGATGGACATCAGCACTGTCGCGGCATGTTTCACGGTGGATTTGGATGCGCGCGGCGTCGTTCGGCACGCGCGACTCGCCTACGGCGGCGTGGCGGCGATGCCCGCGCAGGCGCGCAGGACAGAGCAGGCGCTGCTCGGCAAGCAGTGGTGTGAAGAGACGATCAGAGAAATCCTGCCGATACTTCAGGGTGAGTTTACGCCCATCTCCGATGTGCGCGGCAGCGCCGAGTATCGGCGCGGCCTGATCACAGGGCTATTCCAAAAGTTTTACTTCGAGACAGGAAGCGAGGCAACGAGACTCACTTCTTTGCCGGAGAATCAGAGCCTCTTTACGTCGGCTGCCACCCGGAAAGGACCGCGACCGCCGCCGCACGAAAGCGCGCACAAGCATGTGACTGGCGAAGCGGTTTACACCGACGACCAGCCAGCGGGTGCAATCGAGGTTTGGCCGGTTTGTTCCCCTCACGCCCATGCCAGGATTCTCCGCCGCGACGCGACGTCCGCGCGCGCCATGCCCGGCATCCACACAGTGCTTTTGGCGGAAGATGTGCCCGGCGAAAACAACATCGGCGGGATCAAACACGACGAAATTCTCTTGGCGGACAAGCGGGTCTGGTTCCACGGCCAAATCGTGGCGCTGGTCGTTGGTCAATCGCAGGCCGCCTGTCGGGCGGCAGCGGAGAAGGTGCTGGTCGAGTATGAACCGCTGCCACCGATCCTGACGCTGGAACAGGCGCTGGCGGCCCGCAGTTTCCACAACGCGCCCAACTACATCCGACGCGGCAAAGTCGGCGCGGCATTGGCCGGCTCTCCAATGACGCTGACGGGCGTGTTTGAGCTTCAGGGGCAGGAGCATTTTTATTTGGAAACACAGGCGGCGTGGGCCAAGCCGGGCGAAGACGGGGCCATGTTCGTTTCGTCTGCCACTCAGAATCCTTCCGAGATGCAGGCTCTTGTCGCCCACGTGTTGAGCGTCCCTGCCAACAAGGTTGTCGTGCAAAGCCTGCGCATCGGGGGTGGGTTTGGCGGCAAGGAAACGCAAAGCGCCACCCCGGCCACGCTGGCGGCGCTGGCGGCGCACCACACGGGCCAGCCGGTGCGCGTGCGCTGGAATCGCGATCAGGACATGATGCTGACCGGGCATCGACATCCTTTCCTTGCAAGGTTCAAGGTGGGCTTCGACGCCAAAGGCCGGTTGCTGGCCGCGCGGGTGCATCTCTATTCCAATGGCGGTTGGGCGTTCGATTTATCGCAGGCCGTGACCGACCGCGCGTTGTTCCATCTCGATAACGCCTATTACATCCCGGCGGTGGAATTCCGCGGGCAGGTGGCCCGGACGAACCTGTCCTCGAACACCGCCTTTCGCGGGTTCGGCGGACCACAAGGGATGGTGGTCATCGAGGAAATCCTCGACCGGATTGCCCGGCAGGTTGGCCTGGCCCCGGAGGTCGTGCGCGAGCGGAACCTTTACCACGGCAAAGGGCAAACGAACACAACTCACTACGACCAGAAGATCGGGGACAACCGACTCCAGACCATCTGGCGCGAGTTGAAGCAGTCGAGCGACTTCGCGCGCCGCCGCGCAGCCGTCGCCAAGTGGAATGTAACGCACCCTCATCGCAAACGCGGCCTCGCCATGACGCCGGTTAAATTCGGCATCAGCTTTACGGCGACGTTCCTCAACCAGGCTGGCGCTTTTGTGTTGGTCTATCAGGACGGGACGGTGCAGGTAAACCATGCCGGCACTGAAATGGGTCAGGGTCTCCACACCAACATCATCGCGATCACCGCCCGGGAACTCGGCATCTTGCCTGAGTGTGTGCGCGTCATGCCTACCAGCACGGACAAGGTGCCCAACACCTCGGCTACCGCCGCATCGAGCGGCACCGATCTGAATGGCGCTGCGGTGAAGAACGCCTGCGAGATCATCCGCGCCCGGCTGGCTCCGGTGGCAGCGCGTTTGCTTGGAGAGAAGAACGGGCGCGCGACGGCCCCCAACAAGATGGTCTTCGCCAACGGCCTGGTCTGCGACCGCCGACGGCCACGGACGACCGTGGGCTTCGCCGAAGTAGCGTGTGCAGCCTACATGGACCGCATCAGTCTGTCAGCGACCGGCTACTATGCCACGCCGCGAGTTCATTGGGACCGCGTGGCTGGCCGGGGCATGCCATTCCTCTATTTCGTTTATGGCGCTTCCGTGAGCGAAGTGGAGGTGGACGGCTTCACC
This sequence comes from Verrucomicrobiota bacterium, assembly GCA_037130375.1. Classification (GTDB taxonomy): domain Bacteria; phylum Verrucomicrobiota; class Verrucomicrobiia; order Limisphaerales; family UBA8199; genus JAPLUA01. The sequence goes on from JBAXTC010000673.1 coordinate 3,481, forward strand.
GGCATGACGCGAGTCTTGCGCGTGGACATCCTGCACGACGCGGGCGATTCGATTAACGAGGCCCTCAGTCGCGGCCAGATCGAAGGCGGCTTCGTTCATGGCATGGGCTGGCTGACGACCGAAGAACTGAAGTGGGACGAGCAGGGCCGGCTGCTCACCCATTCGCCGGATACCTACAAGGTTCCCACCATTGGCGACATGCCGCGAGTGTTCAACATCACGCTGCTGGGGAAGGCCGCGCAGAGGGGAGTTATCTATGGCAGCAAAGCCGTTGGGGAACCCCCTTTCATGCTGGCGATCTCGGTGCGCGAAGCCATCCGCGACGCCATCGCCGCTTTCGGGCCGCCGGGAGCCGAAGTGCCGCTCCCAGTGCCGGCGACCTGCGAGGCGATCTTTATGGCGGTGCAGGGACGGTTGAACTCCTGCAAACCGTCCCCGGACCGGTCCAAGCTTGCTGCAGTAGCGGGTTAAATCTCCCTGTCAAAACAAGGTCTCGAAAGAGGTTCATGGCTGGTGCTCATCATGCCGCGCGGCCATATCCTTTACACCGGTCTCGTACCGTTCCGACAGAATGCTGAAGATCTCCTTCCGCGCTTTGGCGCAAGCCCGCGGACGGGAGACAATCTTGGGATCAAACTCCACTTCGGTATGCTCGGGCAGCGCGACGCCTTGCAGAGGGCGAAATACGCCGTGCTCGTAAACTGCATGAACAGTCTTCATGGCTTACTGTTACCACGCCCGCTGAATCCTGACCACCCAATTCCGTCCCCGATCACGTCATGCCGCCCCCCGCATCACTCCAATACTCCACCACCCGATCACTCCACCACTCCACCACCCCATCACTCCATCACTCCACCACTCCACCACTCCATCACTCCATCACTCCACCACTCCATCACTCCA
>JBAXTC010000674.1:0-4378 GCA_037130375.1 Verrucomicrobiota bacterium
GTCTCGATTCCCTGGTTTTACCCAGTTTGCCTCTGTTCACCAACCCCCGCAGCGTCGCCAAGTTCTGCACATCTTCATGCAAATCCTCCGACTTGGGCGTCTCCAAACAGCCCGGGCAATCCTTAAACCGCAGATCGTTTACAATATGACGGAACGCCTCCTGCCCGATCTTCCCCTTTCCGATGTGCTCATGCCGATCCACGCGCGAGCCGAGGTCCGTTTTGGAATCGTTGAGATGGAAGGCGAGAACTTCCTTTTCCCCGATGAGTGAATCCACCTCGCCGATGGCCAGGTTCCAGCCCTTGCGCGTGCGAATGTCATAGCCCGCGGCAAAGAAATGAGCCGTATCGAGGCATACACCCAACCGCTCAGGTCTTTTCACACGGTCGAAGATCGCCGCCAAGTGCTCAATCCTGTTCCCCAGGCAAGTCCCCTGCCCTGCCGTGTTCTCCAGAGCGATGCGCACGGGCGACTTCCGGGTCGCGGCAAAAACTTCGTCCAGACCCGCGGCGATCTGTTTGATCCCCAACATCTCGCCCGTTCCCAGGTGCGCGCCGGGGTGCAACACCAGAAAAGGAAGCCCGAGCTGCGTGGCGAATTCAATTTCCTGGATCAGTGATTTAATCGAGTGGTCGCGGTTGTCGGAAGCGGGCGCGCCGAGATTGATCAGGTAACCGGTGTGGCCGAAGACGCACGCAAAGTTGTTCGCAGCGAGTTCGCTCGAATACAGGGCAAGGTTCTGCGGCGAATAGGCCTTGCCGAACCACTGCATGTTGTTCTTCACGAAAATCTGCATGACCTCGCAGTTGATACTATGCCCGCGCTGGAGGGCCTTCAAAACGCCGCCGCTGATCGAGATATGCGAGCCAAACTTCATCGTGTGGAGAATTATGTAATGAACCGCTGCCGGCCTTATTAGAGGTTTTCGGGTTGCGCCAGGAGTTGGGCCACGCGCCCCAGCAAACGGCCCGCCGCCCCACCATCCAAAACGCGATGATCGAAGCTCAATGTCACGTTGGCTTCCATGACGGGCACAAACTGGCCTTTGCCTTCATCCCAATTGGGCACCCGGCGGGCGGCGCCCATGCCCAGAACCAGCGTCTGCTCGGGCAATGGAATCGGGGTCGCCCATGTAAGTCCGAAGGTGCCAAAGTTCGTGACGGTGGCAATCGAACCTCCCGTGGCATCAACCGGCAGCTTCCTCTGGCGGGCCATCTCCACCAGTTCGTCGTACCGTTTAACGAGGTGCTTGAGCGGTTGCTTGTCCGCATTGCGAAGGACCGGAACCAGCACCCCCTCCTCCGCTTCAACGGCGAAGCCGACATCGATGGAGGAAGGGTGGACAATCTTGTTTCCAATCAGCCGCCCGGCGGGAGCGCTGTTTTCTGACAACGCCAGTGCCAGCGCCCGCAACGCATACAGGGCGGGACCGGGCTTGGGATTGCACGTCCTGCGATGGGTCAGCAGGGCATCGAAACAAACAGGCAACGCCACAGTCGCAATGGGCCGCGTCCAACTGCGCCGCATCGCGTCCGCAACGGCCACGCGCATCGTGGATGCCTGGCTCAGCTTGTGCTTCTCAAGGTTATCAACGAACTTCTCGAAATCCTTGATCGTTACGCGCCCGGCCGAGCCGCTGCCGGGCAGGCCCGCCAAGTCCGCCGCGTGCAGGCCCAGCTCCATCATGCGCGCCTTCATGCGCGGCGACATGTAGCTGGCGCCGGCAGCGCTGGCCGGCACAGGCAAGCCGCGCACAGTCGGCTGAACACTCTTGTGCGTGAAGTCAGTGTCGTTTCTGCGCGAAGGCTCGAGGCCAGCCTCGGCTTCCTCGCCGTTCTTGGCGGGAACCCCATCCAATCCCAGCCGCACCGCATCTTCCGGGCTGGCCTCGAGGTAGCCAAGCACGGTGCCAACCGGATAGCTCTCGCCCAGCTTGACCAGAAATTGTTCCACACGGCCCGGACACGGTGAAGCCAGGTTCATGGTCGCCTTGCTGGTCTCCACCTCAATGATGTCCTGACCCGTCTGCACCGGGTCGCCAACCCCGACCAGAAGATTAACAACTGTGGCCTCGGCAATCGATTCGCCGAGCTGCGGCATGATGATGGGAATGGAAGGCATGGCGGAGCGCAATGGATTAATGGATTAATGGATTAATGGATTGGTGGATTGGTGGATCGTCGGTTGGGTCATGTCGTCACGGGGTTTGCCGCGCGCCAACAATCCATGCATCCAATAATCCATCAATCCATTCCTCATAGTCGGAGCAGGCGGCGCGCGGCGGCGGCGATGCTGCGGGCGGTCGGGCGGTGGGCGGCCCAGAGGTTCGGATGATACGGCACCGGCGTGTCCTTCGCGTTGAGCCGCTGGGGCGGCGCATCGAGCAGGCCGAAGCCTTCGGTGGCAACGCGAGCGATCACCTCCGCCGTCACCCCACCCCACGGCCATGCTTCGCCGACACATAGCAACCGCCCGGTGCGCGCCACGGAGGCCATCACCGTGTCCGTGTCCAGAGGTTTGACCGAACGCAGATCAACCACTTCGATTTCCATTCCCTCCGAGCCCAACTCCTCGGCCGCCGCCAATGCCTCGTGTACCATGGCGCTATACGCCACCAGCGTCATGTCACGGCCGGGTCGGGCGATCCGCGCCTTCCCGACCGGCATGGCCTCGGCGGGCAGTTGTTCCGCTTTCAAGTGGTAGTAAAGATACTTGTGTTCGCAGAAGATCACCGGATCATCAATCGCCACCGCTTCGAGCAACATGCTGTAGGCATCCTCCACCGTGGCCGGCGTCATCACAATCAGACCCGGGTAATGCGCATAAATCGCTTCCATGCTCTGACTGTGAAAGGGGCCGCCGCCGGAGGTGCCCCCGCACGGCAACCGCACCGTGATCGGACACGGCACCCGCGTCCGCCAATGCAGCGTCGCCGCCTGGTTGACAATCTGGTTGAACCCGGGTATCGAGAAATCCGCAAACTGCACTTCGATGATCGGCCGCATCCCCTGAATCGCCGCGCCGACCGCCAGCCCCATCATGGCATCTTCGCTGATGGGCGCGTCGATCACCCGCCCGGGGAAATTCTGCGCCAGGTTCTTCGTCGCCTTGAACGCGCCGCCGAACGTGCCAACATCCTGCCCGTATATAAACACGCGCGGATCATCCGCCAGCGCCTTGGCCTGCGCTTCACGAATCGCGTCCAAATAAGTGATGCTCATTTTACCTCAAGCCGGCTCGCGCCCTTCACTCAAATGCTTCGACGCCAGGGCGCACCAATCTTCCTTGTACGGATCCGGCCCCGGCTCTCGTTGCACTTTGGCTACGCTTTCTTCCACTTCCTGCATCGTCTCCTTGCGCCAGGCGGACATCGTCTCCTGTTCCGCCCAGCCAGACTGCAACAAGTGCTCCTCCGCCACCCGCAAACAATCCTGCCCCATCGGCGACGCCTTCAATTCCGGATCAACGTAACTCGCGTCGTCATGTTCCCCGTGGCCGCAAAGCCGCAGCAACCGCGCAACCACCATCTGCGGCCCGCCGCCTTCTCTGGCCCGGTTGACGGCCTCGCCGACCACTTTCAGACACGCAGCCAAATCCGTCCCGTCCACCGGCCACCCCTCGATCCCGTACCCGACCGCTTTGTCCAACAGCGACTTGCACGCGAACTGCCGCCGCGTCGGAGTCGAGTAAGCATATTGGTTATCCGCCACCAGCAGCACCAAAGGCAATCTCTCCACCGCTGCCTGATTCAAAGCCTCATGAAACGCGCCAGTCGATGTGCCGCCGTCGCCAATGCACGTGGCCCCGACCGTGCCGGTAATCCCCTTCATCCGGTTCGCCAGCAGCGCCCCGTTCACGACCGAAATCATTGCCCCCAGATGGCTGATCATGACGAACAATCCTTCTTTGGGCCGGCCGCGGTGGACGTTGCCGTCCCGCGCCCGCATTGACCCCAGCGCCGAACCCAGGTACGTCCGCACCGCATCCAACATCGGCTCGCCAAACGCCAGCCGCCCTGCCCCGTCCCGAATCAGCGGCGCAAAAATATCGCCCTTCCGCAATGCCAGCCCGATGGAAACGCTCAACGCTTCCTGGCCGCGTCCCAGAAAGACGCCGCCATGAATCTTGCCCATGCGATAGAGGCTCGCCAATTTGTCGTCCAAAACGCGTGCCAACAGCATTATACGGTATGCTTTGACGTACAAATCACCAAATGAGAAAACCTCGCCAACCGCATGGTGGTTGAACAAAGTGTGAACCATGCCCCGGAGTGTAGCCCGCCACAACCCCCGTTGGCAACCGTTTGTTTGCGCACCGCATCATTGCCCAGGGTGGTTTCAAGAAATCGTAGCCGCCGACGGCAGTCGGCGCTAACACT
>JBAXTC010000675.1:0-4376 GCA_037130375.1 Verrucomicrobiota bacterium
ATGAAATCGCAGGCTTCGACCAATTCTGTCTTGCACCCCTGTCCTCGCTCCGAAAAATCTAAGATGCGCACAGTTTGCTGGAATACGTCCTTTACACTTTGACAACAGCCGCGCAGACTCTGCGCGTGGATGCAGTATCGTTCCGAGAGGTCGGTCTAGGTGAGAAACCCCGTCAAGAGGACTTCGGGTTTCGACCACAAATCGAGCTGGAAACCGCCATTGAGCGGTCCCAGAGCTATTTACTCGGGCAACAGAAGCCCGAGGGCTACTGGATTGGGGAGCTGATGGTCGATGCGACGCTGGTGGCGGACCTGGTTGCTTATCGCCATTGGGACGGCAAAGTGGACCTGCAATGGCAGCGCAAAGCGGTCAACCATATCTTCTCGATGCAGTTGCCGGATGGCGGGTGGAACACCTATTACGGCGGTCCGGCAGAGGTCAATGCGACGATCAAAGCCTACCTGGCGCTCAAGTTGGCGGGGGTGTCGGCGACGGATCGCCGCATGTTGCGCGCCCGCGAAGTAGCCAAGAGCCTTGGCGGGGTTCCACGCATGAACACCTTCTCGAAGCTTTTCCTCGCGCTGCTCGGCCTGTTTCCCTGGGATCATGTCCCAACAATCCCCTGCGAGATCATCCTGATCGGGAAATGGTTTTATGTGAATATCAACGAGATGAGCTCCTGGAGCCGCTCGATGCTCGTGCCCCTCTCGATCATTAACCATTTCAAACCGACCCGACACCCCAAGAACAAGATCAACCTCAACGAGCTTTACCCGGAGGGCATCCACGAGCGGGACCTCGCCCTGGCGCCCGACCCGGAAAGCCTGACGTGGCGCAACTTCTTTCTGTGGTTGGATCGGGTGCATAAATTCGCTGAATGGTTTGCCGAACACGGCATTCATCCGTTCCGCAAACGCGCGCTTAAGAAGGCCGAACAGTGGATGGTGGAACGATTTGAAGGCTCGGACGGGCTGGCGGCGATCTTTCCCGGCATGGTCAATTCCCTCATCGCGCTTAAGATTCTGGGCTATCCAGATGATCATCCCTTAGTCGTTCGCACGGAAGGCCAATTAAAAATGCACCAGCACGAGACGGAATCCAGCGTTCGCATCGAGCCCTGCCTTTCGCCGGTTTGGGATACGGCAATCGTCGCAATCTGCCTCGCGGAATCGGGTGTGCCCAGCGATCATCCTGCGCTGAAGAGTGCCGCCGAGTGGCTGATGACCAAGGAGATTCGGTTCCGCGGCGACTGGCAATACAAGAACCCGGCCAAGGTCGAGCCGAGCGGCTGGGTGTTCGAGTTCGAGAACAAATGGAACCCGGACATTGACGATACCGCAATGGTCCTGCTGGCTCTGCGCAAAGTCCCGACCGGCGACCGCCAAAAGCGCGACGAATGCTTCCATCGCGGGTTGACCTGGATGCTGACCTTCCAATGCAAAGACGGCGGTTGGGCGGCGTTTGACAAGGACTGCACCAAGGGCGTTCTCGAAAAGGTTCCCTTTGCCGATCACAACGCAATGCTCGACCCGGAATGCGCCGACATTACGGCGCGCATCCTGGAATTGCTCGGCTACGAAGGCTACAGCATCGAGCAACCGCAGGTGCAGAAGGCGCTGCGGTATCTCCGCGAGCATCAGGAGGAAGACGGTTCGTGGTACGGTCGCTGGGGGGTGAACTATATCTACGGCACCTGGCAGGTGCTTCGAGGTCTGCGCGCGCTGAACCTGGACATGAACCAGCCCTGGCTGATCAAAGCGCGGGATTGGTTGGAGAGCGTCCAACTCGAGGATGGCGGCTGGGGCGAGCGCTGTAACACTTACGACGATCCGGTTTTCAAAGGCCAGGGACCGAGCACGGCATCGCAGACGGCCTGGGCCGTCATGGGTCTCTGCGCGTTAGACGATTGGAATCGTCCGAGCTTGCGGCGAGGCATCGAGTATCTGATCCGCACTCAGAATCCCGACGGCTCATGGACGGAGGCTGAAACCACCGGAACCGGGTTTCCGAAGGTATTCTACCTGAAATACGATATGTACCGGAACAGTTGGCCGTTGCTGGCGTTGGCAACCTGGCGCAATCTGGCGGCCCGGGCCGCCGCTCGCCGTAATGGCGCAGCCAGCGCGGAAACGCCTCGCGCGGCGGAGCGGGCCGTTCAAACTTGAAACGGCGGCTGTTGATTGGTCTGGCGGTGCTTGGGGTTTGCGCACTGGCGTGGTTGGTGGCGATTCGGCGGAACAGGGCAGACACGCTTTACCACGGGAAGCCGCTCAAGGGTTGGGCATTGCAACTTTACGCTCCCGGTCCCGAGGTCCGCGAGCAGGCGGCGGCGGTCTTCCGGGCAATGGGCGCCAACGCAGTGCCAGGGCTGATTCAGTTGCTGGATTCCCGTGACCCTTTCTGGCGTAAACAGCTTTGGCGGGTGGGCCTGAGTCTCCCCCCTGGATTCCGTCCCGGGCTTTTGCGCCACTCACCCGTTCCTCAAGATGAAACCGTTCACCAGGCGGCGGCGATGGCGCTCAAAATCATCGGGCCGGATGCCAAAGCCGCCATTCCCACGCTGGCCCGGGCGCTGCGAAGCAAAGATCGCGCAGCTCGCTGGGCTGTTGCCTCGGCGATGGCCAGCATCGGCAAAGACTCTGTGCCGGCCTTGATCGACGCTTTAAGCGATAGAGATCCAGAGGTCCGCGCCGCCGCCATCGCAGGATTGGACATGCTTGGCCCCGGCGCGCAGGCGGCCGTTCCCGTGTTGTTTGAAAGACTCCAGGATGAGAACGCAGACGTCCGACTTCGCGCCGGCAATGCCTTGTCGGCCATTGGCCCGGCAGCCGCCCCGATCTTGATCAATGCGGTCATGCGCGAGAAGGGGATGGTGCGGCAAGGGGCGGCCAAGGTGCTGATGTCGATGCCTTCCTCGCGGCGGGCGGCTGAGCCGGCGCTGCTGGAGATGTTGTTGGATGTGGACCCGTCTTCACGCACGCAGGCGATCGACACGCTCGCGGCGATTCACGCCGCTGACCAGCCGGCCATTGCCGCCATGATCGCTGCGCTCAAGGACCCTGTGCCGAACGTGCGCCTCGCGGCGGCCAACGCCCTGGGGCAGGTGAAGTTGTTGCGGTTGTCGAATGATCCAGACCCGTCCGTGAGCGCCGCGGCCAAAGAGGCGCTGGCAAAAATGCAAGCCCGGCAGGGAAACTGACCCTTTATGGGGGGGCACCCTATCAGAGCCTGCCGGGGAAGCAGCCACGCAAATCTGTGCGAGCGATTTGAATTGATGCGACACTGGTGATATGATGCAGACGACTTAAGACAAACATTAATGAGCAAGAAGATACTGCGCATCAGCGCTGCACTCGTGATTGTGTTGGCGTTGGGGATGTGGCTCGCCACAGGCGCAAACCCCGGCTGGACCAAGACGAGCGTGCCGGTTAAAAGGACCGATGAAGTCACCGGTATTACGGTCGATGATTACCAGAACCGGTTTGTCCCTGGTGCAGACTTTCTCGGAGCCGCCTTCCTGGGGTCATCATTCCTGGCTGGGGCTTCATTGCTTTTCCCCAAAACCCAAACTCAAACCTCAACATGATCAATACAACAAACCACACGACACATATCATCACTAACATCCACATCATCGTCACCCTGGCCTGCCTGGGCCAAGCGGCAATGGCTGCTCCAGAGACCTTTGACTTCAAAGACCCGAAGGGCATCAACAACGCCGTCTTCAAACTCGACGCCCCGCTCGAAGCCATCAACGGCAACGCCACCGGTATTTCCGGGACGGTCACATTCGATCCGGCCGACCCGGGAGCGATCCAAGGCATGATCGTCGTCGCCAGTTCGTCGTTGCACGTGGGCAACCCGATGCAATTGGAGCACCTGCGCAGCGCCAAATGGATGGACGTGGCGAAGTATCCTCAAATCTCCTTCGAGACCAAACAAATCAAGAACGTGAAAACCAACGGCGACACCACCACGGGCGATGTCACCGGCACGTTCACGTGCAAAGGCATCTCGAAAGAGATCACTGCACCGGTGAAATTCACCTTTCTCAAAGACAAGCTTGGCAAGCGGGTGCCGAACATGAACGGCGATCTGTTGGTCATTCGCGCCGACTTCACCATCAAACGCAGCGACTTCGGCCTCATGCCAGGTCAAATGGAAGAGAAAGTATCCGATACAATCGAACTGAGCCTCAGCATCGCTGGCGCGTCGCCCAAGTGAACAGTCTCGGCGCGCGCCCGCGTTGTCCCAGGGCAGGGCGGATTCAAGAATCCACAAATCTGTAGCCGCCGACGGCAGTCGGCGCACTTGTTTCCCCCCCCCCTTCAGTTTCTGTTTTCCCGTCTCCGTTATCTCCGTTTCCTCCTGTTGGT
>JBAXTC010000676.1:0-4333 GCA_037130375.1 Verrucomicrobiota bacterium
AGTCATCAGTCATCAGTCATCAGTCATCAGTCATCAGTCATCAGTCATCAGTCATCAGTCATTAGTCATTAGTCATTAGTCATTAGTCATTAGTCATTAGTCATCAGCAGTCATCATCGCTATGAAACAACTTAGAATTCTTTTGCTTGCGAGTTTGCTTTGCGGCTCGCCTGCAGCGGCGCAGCAAACCTTTACGTATGTTGATCTCGTCAAGCGGCTCACCGACTTGTCATACCTCGCCACGCTTCCCGCGCCGGGTGATCAATGCGCGCAATGGTCCAGCTACGATCGCAAGAGCAGTTACGACTCGGCCACCGGCAAATACCTCAACTGGGATGCCAACGGCGACGGCGACGGCATCATCCGCAAGGAGGGCGACCAGCTTGTGTTCGCCGAGATGAAAGGCCCCGGCTGCTTATGGCGCACCTGGTCGGCGGCACCCAAAGACGGCCACGTGCGCATTTACCTGGACGGCGCGAGCGAACCGGCCGTGGACTTGCCGTTTGTCGGTTACTTCAATTGCAAGAACGAACCCTTCACCCGTTCCGCCATCGTCCATACCGTGGCCATGGGCTGGAACAACTACACGCCCATCCCCTACCAGAAGTCCTGCAAGATTGTCGCCGACCCAGGCTGGGGCGCCTATTTTCACTTCGATTACGAGACTTTTCCTCCAGGCACCCAGGTTCCCACCTTCAAGCGCGAATTAACTCCCGCCGAATCCGCCGCGCTCGACCAGGCCAACGAGATTTTGACCCGCTGCGATTTCGCCGCCGACTGCAAATACGCCGGGCAGAAGCAGGTGACCAAATCGGTCACCGTCGCCCCCGGAAAATCTGTCAAGGTCGAGAACCTCAAAGGCCCGCGCGCCATCACGGGCATTCGGGTGAAGCTGGATTTGCCCGCTGCGCCTGGCGATCGCGACGTGCTGCGCGAACTGGCCCTCCAGATCAAATGGGACGGCGAGCAAACACCTTCGGTCTGGGCGCCGCTCGGTGATTTCTTCGGCACCGCGGGCGTCAACAATTACCGCTCGCTGCCGTTGGGCCATACCGGCGACGAGTGGTGGTATTGCAACTGGTACATGCCATTCAACACGCAAGCGCAAGTCGAGCTGATCAACGACGGCAAAGCTCCGCGCACCGTCACATTCGAAGTCACCACCGCCCCTCTGTCTGCGCCCGTGGACAGCCTGGCCCGATTCCATGCCAAGTGGCATCGCGACGTCTTCCTCCCAAAAGAAACCGAGCGCTGGATCGACTGGCCCATCGTAAAGACCGAGGGCGTCGGCCGGTTCGCCGGCGTGCTGCTCCATGTCTGGAATCCGCGCGGTGGTTGGTGGGGTGAGGGCGACGAGAAATTCTTTGTCGATGGCGAGAAATTCCCATCCACAATAGGCACCGGCTCGGAAGATTATTTCGGCTACGCCTGGTGCTGCCCGCAGTTGTTTCAGAACGCCTTCCACAACCAGACCCATAACGACGGCAACAACCGCGGCCATATCTCCGTCAACCGCTGGCACATCACCGACAATGTGCCGTTCCACAAATCCTTCGAGGGCTGCATCGAAAAGTATTATGACAACCAACGTCCCACCCTTTATGCCGCCACCGCTTACTGGTATCTGGCGTCCGGCGGGAGCGACCCCTATCGCCCCGTGCCATTGAGCGAGCGCGTCGGTTACTGGATTCCAATCGAGACCCACAAGGTCAAAGGCGCAATCGAGGGCGAAAAGCTTGCGATTCTGGGCAAGACCGGCGGCAATCCGCAGGAGCAGGACCTGACCGGGTTCGGCGACCAATGGAGCAACGACGCGCATCTGTGGTGGATCGACGCCAAACCCACCGACAAGCTTGACCTGGCATTGCCGGTGCAAGCCGCCGGAAAATATGAGCTGGGAGTGCAACTGACCAAAGCCCCGGATTACGGCATCGTGCAACTCTATCTCGACGACGAGAAACTCGGCGACCTCATCGACCTCTACCACGCCTCCGTAGTTCCCACCGGCTTCCTGGCGCTCGGCACCCGCGATTTGACCGCCGGCCAGCACAAGCTCACTGTTGAAATCACCGGCGCCAACGACAAAGCCATCAAAGTCTATATGTTTGGCTTGGATTACGTGAAACTCGCCCCGGCGCCTTAGGCAGCACTGCTACCCGCTCTCTCATTCCTGCTCTGAGGGGACTTTGCTGGCTCTGTCAGTCAGGGTGTATGGGATGGCGGGAGCGCCGAACTTGGCGGAGTAGAGCGAAGTGAAATCAACAGCATCGCGCCCACACGGCCTGGCTTATTTCGCCTGGGCCTGGGGAGATTCTTCCGGTCGCGCTGGCGGTTTCGGTCCGTGAGTTGTTTTCTCTCGAATGACCAGCATGAGCACTCCGCCAACGAGGCCGAAAGGCGCCATGAAGTAGAAGTAATTACCAAGGTTCCGATCGAGCAGATTGCCCAGCAAATAGCCAGCCAAGCTGCCGCCAAAGTATTGGAACGAGTCAATCAAGCCCAGCGCAAAACCTGCCATGCGGCGTCCGCCGATGTCCATTGGTGCGGCTGACCCGAGGATGGAGTGGGTGGAGTTAGCGGTAAAGGAGATGAGCACGAGGAACAAGATGGCGGCGTTGACGCCATGGAACTGGGCGGCTGCCACGATGATCGCGGTTTCCAGGAAGTAAAGCACTGCGGCCACAGGCGCCCGCCTTCCTTTGAAGAGCGTATCGGACACATAACCGGCAATCAGCGAGCCCGCCGAGGCCACAAAGGGGATCAGGAACGCCAGAAACTGAAATCGAACTGACTTCAGATCCACCTGATAAAGGTCCTGCATATAACGCGGAAACCATTGGTCCACGGCCTGACGTACAGCGCCGGTACACGCGTAGGCGCAGGCCGTGATCCACACCGCCGGATTGCTGAGGATGGTGCGGATAACCTGAGAGAATTGAGCTGTGACCCCAACGTCGGCCGGGCCAGTGTCATCGGCGATAGCACCGGGGAATCCGGCTTGCTCCGGCGTTTCCTTGACGGCGAGTGCCATGCCGACGGCGGCCACGGCGCAAATCGCCGATGGCGTCCAGAACAGCCAGCGCCAATGAAGGGGCGGCAGGTGGATCAGGCCCAGAATCGAGAAGCCAGCCAGGAGCGCCGGCCCCAGAGTGAAGATGCCGAAACGGCCAAGGTTGATCATGAAACCGAAAATGCCGGAAAACCGCCCGCGCTCGCGGTGAGCGAACCAGGCGGCGTTGATTTTGACCATCCCAGGCGCGCCGAAAGCCTGAAGGTAACCGTCCACCCCCCTGATCGCAATGAACAGCCCGAGCATTCCCGCGAACGATGCAGCGCCAAAAAGAATGTTCATCACAATCGTGCCCGCAGCGCCAATGAGCATCGCGCGTTTGCCTCCAATGCGGTCGGTGAGCAACCCGTTGATAATCTGACCACAGGCGTATGCGAAAAGCGCTGTCGTGATGATGTGCCCCATTTGCGCCCGGCTGAACCCATACTCCTCGCTAATCGACTTGTTCGCGATCGAGAAGTTGTAGCGGCACATGTAGAATGAGGTGTACAACAGGCCGAGAAATGCCCAGTTCTGGCCGCGCCGTGCGCGAAAGCCAGGGGGATGCTGGATGTCCAGTGAACTCGAGGAAGAGGTTTGACTCATGGGGCAATCATGCCGGGCGATTCATTGCGGACAACAATGCAACTCGCGAGGGTTAAAGGACAGCGCGCCAGCCTGGGCCGGTTCATGGCCCAAGCGGACTAGACTGCGGCAAATCGTTGCGTTGACTCATGCAAACTTCGCAAGTCTGCGCAAAATTGACCCTGCGCGGACCAGTCCTGTAGTTAAACAGCCTGCCACGCACGAGTCAAAGACAATTCGTTTCACCAGAAACCGCATATTTTCCCAAAAGCCGGCTCCATCCTCGGTATGAAGGTGGATCTCCCGAAGCTTGAGAAGGCTCTGGAGACCAATCCTGAATTGCTAGCCGTGGTGAACAATGCGAAAATGGAAGTCCGCTATGGCCGTTTCCTGCAGGCAATGCAGATACTCGAATCACCCCACGAAGCCTCGACCTCGATTCCCGACCCGTTGACCAATAAAAGGGCGATCCAGCTTTCACACTGAATCGCCCCCAACCCAACCATGAAAGAGGTAGAAGGCACTTGTTAGACCTGCCACCGCCCCACTCAGGGGACATAAACAAAGAAACGACAAGATTTCTGTTCGCAAGACCCGTGCCACGCAGGGCGGATTCAAGAACCTGCAAAATCGTAGCCGCCGATGGCAGTCGGCGCACTTTTCCTCGATTATCGGAGTGTTAGCGCCGACTGCCGTCGG
>JBAXTC010000677.1:0-4316 GCA_037130375.1 Verrucomicrobiota bacterium
GGGACATCGCCACGTCGCTCTTCGCTTTCAAGGGCCAGGTGGGATCACTGCTCGAGGAGGAGCTGGCCCTGCTTCGCGGCCGGGATGACATCCTCCTGCCGGGCGTCCAGGTGGCACCGGTCTATAACCGCCTGGTATGGAACTACACTCGAGGCATCGACTCGGGCGAGGTCATCTACGCCCTGAACTATAATATCCAGGAAGACCCGAATAGGACTCCGGATGGCATCATCAATGCTGCCGACGCCGCCATCATGTTTCCGCAGGGCCATGGCGATGGCTACGGCCATTACCTGACCGCGCTCAAGGGCTATTACTCGCTGCTGCTGAACTCGTGTTTCGATTGGGTGCCACGCATCGAAGCCGTCAACGTCCTGGGCCAGCCCGTCTCGGTGGATTATCAGGACGAGCGCAAGTTCGCGGCCGCCGCCGCCGCGGTGGCTCGCACCGGCCGGCAGATTTTTGACCTGACCTGGCGGCAGGATTATGCGCAGGTCCACCAGGTCGGCTGGGGACATTTGGGCGCGACCCGCGTGAACACCCAGCGCAAATATGTGGCGGCCGGTGGCGTCACGAATTACGTTACCCGCTACTGGGGCACCGACCATTGGGCCTGCCGCGCGGGCCAGGGTGCTTTCCTGAACTGGGCCGTGGGCAATTCCATCCTGCCTGCCGTGGACCCGAACGCCCTCCACGAAGGCATCCAGAAAATTGACCGCACCACCGTGCCGGAGCTGGACGAGTTGGCCACCACCATCGAAGGGTTGCAGACGGCCCTGGACAACGCCGAGGGCGGTCTCAGCCCGCTGGGCATCCCCGAGGGGGGCATCGCCTTCGACATCAACCCCGCCGTCGTGGTGGGGACCGACAACGGCACGCACTTCGAGCAGATCTATACCCGTACCAAGACTGCGCTGAACAATGCCGTGGTCTCGTTCGATGATGCCAAGAACGTCACGCAGTTGATGCGCTCGGAGCAGGATTCCCTGGCGGGTTGGCAGTCCCAGGTGGCAAGCCAGGAACATGCTTACAATAACTCCCTCATCGAACTCTATGGCACCCCCTATCCCAATGACATCGGCGCCGGCAAGACCTGGAAGCAGGGCTATGTCGGCCCGGACCTCGTCCATTACATGTATGCCGATTTGCCTGAGGTGGACTGGTTCGGTGATGCCCAGGAGCCGGCGACATTCCATGTGGATATCCAGCAGTTGCCCGAAAGCTGGCTGACCCGCAACTACACCGACCTCGACTTTGTCACGCTCCACACCGACGGCAGCTACACGTTGAACCAGCACTACATCGAATACACGCTCGGGTCGCACGGCTTCTACGGCAAACCTGCCGCCTGGACCGGCGTCCGCTCTTCCCCGGGCAAGGTGCAACAATCCATCTCCGAGATGATCGCCGCCCACACCCGCCTCAAAAAAGCCCTGGATGACGCCCAGCGCGACAAGCAGGAGTTCGATAGGGCCATCCGCCTTTTCCGCGCCAACGTGCAAACGCACGACGAGCTGCGCAGCTACAAAGAGGATCTCCTCATTGCCGAGCAAACGCTCGCCTCCGTGGAGCACGCCTTCAAGTTGGTGGATGTCATCACGGAGAACACCAAAAACGAAATCACCCTCGCGTTCAC
This sequence comes from Verrucomicrobiota bacterium, assembly GCA_037130375.1. GTDB lineage: Bacteria > Verrucomicrobiota > Verrucomicrobiia > Limisphaerales > UBA8199 > JAPLUA01. The sequence goes on from JBAXTC010000677.1 coordinate 1,637, forward strand.
CGAGGTCAAGGACGCGTTGCCGCAGTCCTTCATCGCCGGCCTCGCCGCTGGTGGCGACCTGACCGCGCCCGCCCGCGCCGCCATGGAAGCCGCCGGCATCACCGTCACCGCGGTGATGGATTGGACCAAAATCCTCTCTTATATCGGCGTGTCTGCTCTCGGCTTTGCCACCGATACCGCCAACCGCTGGACTACCTTCAACGACATAGCTCCGCTGGAATGGCAGCAGGAACTCCGCGGCGCGGCCGCCGCCCTGGGCAACACCATGAACGTCCTCAATGACCAGCTCGTGGGCATCAACCAGCAGTTGCGCACCTACGATGATTCCAAACGCAAATACCGGGCCCTGCTGGCCGAGGGCGATCGCCTCCAGGAAGAGCGTGAGATTTTCCGCAAACGCTCGGCCGCCATCATCCAGGGCTACCGCACCCGCGACGCCGCCTTCCGCCTCTTCCGCAACGAGAAGCTCGAACGCTACAAGACGCTGTTCGATCTGGCCGCCCGGTATTCGCTCCTGGTCGCCAACGCGTACGATTATGAAACCGGCCTCCTCAACACCAGCGTCGGCCGCGCCTTTGTTGCGCGCATCATCAAAGCCCGCGCCCTGGGTGTCGTCCGCAACGGCGAACCCCAGTACGCCGGCAGCGACACCGGCGACCCTGGCCTCTCGAGCGTGCTGGCCGAAATGAAGGCCGACTGGGATGTGCTGCGCGGTCGGCTCGGCTTCAATAACCCCGACGCTTACGGCACCACCGTCTCCCTCCGCACCGAGAAGCTCCGCATCCTCCCGACCACCGACGGCGACTCGACCTGGAAAGACGCGCTTCAGGCCGCCCGGCAGAAGAACATTCTGGAGGATTCCGACGTGCGCCGTTACTGCATGCGGATTGACGACGGGAGCGGCCTGCCGGTCCCTGGCATCGTGCTCACATTCAGCACCACGATCGCCGACGGTTACAACCTCTTCGGCAAAGAGCTGGCCGCCGGCGACCATGCCTTCAGCTCCAGCTCCTTCGCCACCAAAATCTTTGGTGTAGGCATCGACCTCGAAGGTTACCGGGGCATGGATGATCCATCGGCCAATAGCAGCAGCGGCGGCACCTCGCCCAGTGATCCGACCGTCACCTCGCTCGATCCCCTGGCCCTGGCCGCCACTCCTTATGTGTATCTGATCCCGGTGGGCGTGGATTCAATGCGCAGCCCGCCTTTGGGCGACGCCAGCACCATTCGCACATGGAGCGTGGACGACCTGGCCATCCCGATGCCTTTTAATATTGGCGCGTCCGACCTGAACACCAAGCAGCTCTGGACATCGAGCGATTCGCTTACGGAAGCGCTCTTTGCCATCCGCAAACACCAGGCGTTCCGCCCGGTCTCCACGACGAGCGTTTTCAGCCCCAGCCTCTATGGCGACACCGGAACCCTGCGGCGTTCCCAATTCACCAACAACCGCCTCGTGGGTCGCTCGGTCTGGAATAGCCAGTGGAAACTGGTCATCCCCGGCAAGACGCTGCTCAACAACCCCAACGAGGGCCTGGACCGCTTCATCCAGACCGTTACCGATGTGAAGCTCCACTTCGTCACCTATTCTTACTCGGGGAACTGAGATCGTTTAACTTTTATGAACAACCGACAAGCAACTGTCCCATCCGGGAACAAGAAGGAAGAATGCGGAATGAAGAATGCGGCACAACGGGCTGCGCTTCCAGCCATCAACTCGGCGGCAAAGCCGGCTCTCGGCGGGGGCCGTTGGCTCCTGGCGTCGCTGTTCGCCTTGAGCCTGTGTCATTCCGCGCTGGCCTTCCCGCCCGCCCCCAACCACACCATTTATGGCCTGGTGCGTGACGAGCTGGGCGATCCCATCCGGGTCACCAATGCCGTCGTCACCCTGGAGACCGCCACGGGGATACAAATCAAGACCACCGTGGTCCCCAACCTCGGTCCGGGGATGAACTACCGCCTTTCGGTGCCGATGGATGCGGGTCTGACGTCCGATGCCTACAAACCCACTGCTCTGAGGCCGCTGGTCTCGTTCCGGATGAAAGTGGTCATCGGCTCGACCACATACCTGCCCATCGAGTTGCACGGGTCCTATCTCAACCTGGGCAAGCCGGCCCAGAAGACGCACCTGGACCTGACGATGGGGGTGGACAGCGTCGGGGACGGGCTGCCGGATGCGTGGAAGCAGGAGTTAATCGACATGCTGGGTCTGAACTGCGGCCTGCAAGACATCAAGCCTGGGGATGACGCGGACGGGGACGGGATGTCGAACTGGGCCGAGTATATCGCGGGCACCTACGCGTTTGATTCCACCGACAATCTGCGGTTGGATGTTGCGGGGATGCATGAGGGGAATCCGCTCATGGATTTCCTGGCCATACGCGGCCGCACTTACACCATCCTGTCGAGCACCAACCTGACTTCCTGGTCGGCGGTGAATTTCCGGTTGCCATTGGAATCGCCCAACGGCGGGTCGATGGGCTATTATTATGCCAGCAGCGTGCATCGAGTGCGCGCCGAGGTGACCACGCCGGACAGCACCCCCGCGAACCTGCGGGTGTTCAAATTGCTGGTGCAATAGCCCGGGGAACCCTTAAGGGGGCAAATGCTGAAATGATGAAATGCTGAAATGATGAAATGATGAAATGATGAAATGATGAAATGATGAAATGATGAAATG
>JBAXTC010000678.1:0-4311 GCA_037130375.1 Verrucomicrobiota bacterium
CAGTCGGCGCTAACACTCCGATAATCGAGGAAAAGTGCGCCGACTACCGTCAACGGCTACAAATGTCTGGGTTCTTGAATCCGCCGTGCGAAGCCCCTCCCGGTTTGTCTTAATGATGGACAACCAATTCGCGGAGTGGTCACTTTCCTGGATTCGAGGGGGAAAATGGCCGAGCCTGGCATGTTGGCACCACGACTGCTTAAGGCAGCCACAGATGAGATGCAACACTATGTCGGCGTCAGGCCAGTGACAGAACAAATTGCAACAAATGAAACTTAATGTTTGCATCCTCACTCTCGTTGGGCTGGTCGCCTGCACCTTGACCACCTTGGCGCAAACGAACTCCACCGCCAGTGAACCTCCCGCGCCCGTCACGCCAGCCACCCCGACCGATGCCCCGGCTGCGGACGCCGCAAAATCCGTCCTTGCTCTCCAAGCCGGCGCGACTATTCCGCTCATCATCATGGACGAGGTGCCGCTGACGGACGCGATCAAAAATCTCGCGCGCCAGGCTGGGGTGAACTACATGCTCGATCCGAAGATCGGCTTTGGCCAGCCCGGCACCGACGGAAAACCGGTGCCTCAGCCTTCGGTATCCATCCGCTGGGAGAACATCACTGCCGAGCAAGCGCTCAATGCCCTCCTCAATAACCACAGCTTGCAATTAGCCGAAGACCCCAAGACCAAGATCGCGCGAGTTACCGCCAAAGATCCATTGGCGCTCGAGCCGCTCGTTACCAAGATCTATCAGCTTAAGTTTGCCAGCCCTTCCAACATCGTAACCACTGTGCAAGGGACCATCGACAAACGCAGCAAAGTCATGCCCGACTACCGGAGCAGCCAGTTGGTGGTGGTCGCGACGGAAAAGGAACTTGTCATGGTGGACGAGCTGATTCTGAGCTTGGACACCAAAACCAAGCAAGTGCTCATCGAATGTCGCATGCTGGAAACTATCGTGAACCCGTCAACGACAAAAGGCGTTGACTGGTCCGGAACTCTTAAAGCGCAGAAAATCACCTTCGGCAATGGCATCTTGTCCAGTTCCAGCTCCAGCGAGAACTCTGGCAATAACTCGAGCCTGAACTCCGGCAATAATTCGCGCCAGAACTCGAGCCAGAACTCGAGCCAGAATCTGATCACCTCGCCCGGAACCCCCACCACCACCACCACAACGTGGCCCGGCGGAGCCACCACCACCACCACCACCACACCCGATTCAGCGTCCAGTTTAAGCTCGAGTTCAGGCACCAGTTCAGGCGCCAGTTCGGTGGCCAATGCAGTAGCCAGTTCAGGCCTCAGTTCAGCGGTCAACAGCGTTGTGAACTCCGTGTTCGGCGGCAACGGCGGGTTGGCGCTGGATAGTGCCAGGGGCTTTAGTCCAAGCACCTTTTTCCTCAACGCGGACGGCGTGAAGGCCGTGGTGTCGTTCCTGAATACCTACGCCGAGACCAGGGTGATCTCCACCCCTCGCACGGTCACTCTGGACAACGAAACTGCCACCATCGAGGTCGGCACGCTGTTCCCCATTGTCAACACCACCGCGGGCACAGCCAACACGACCGGTGGTTCGTCCATCAGTTATTCAAACCTGACGGTAGCGCTCAGGGTTACCCCCCGCATCTCCGCCAACAACTACGTCAGACTGCAGGTTGACCCGAGGGTGGTTCGGTTGGGGAATCTTGTCCCCAGCGTCGTGGGTGGCGTCAACAACGCGGTGTACTCCTTTTATACTCGCGAGATCACGACTAGCGTCCTGATCCCCAGCGGCAACACCCTGGTCATGGGCGGCCTCATCCAGGACGAGATCAGCAAGGGGAATATCAAGGTTCCCCTCCTGGGCGACATCCCGTACATCGGATTGCTCTTCCGCAACGACACCAAGTCACGCACAAAGTCCAACATGATCGTCTTCCTGACTCCGACCATCGTGGAGGAGGAGGATTTCCAGGCCACCACGAGCAACTACCTGAAGACAAAGGTGCCGGTCAAGGACACCATCGAGCGCGACTGGTCAGCCTGGGACAGCGGCAAACCCATCGAGTGGAGCAAACCGTCTTCACCCAAAGCTTCAGACAGCAGCGGAACCCAGCCTTAACTGCGGGTGCGCAATGATACCACTTCGCACGCTATGAAAGCCAACTTTCCCAACCGCCTCGGGCGGGCTTCCAGACAAGCATTCCCGGGCCTGGGGGCTTGCGGAACCGCTTGCGCGGCAGCGCTACTGGTGCTGCTGGCTCCCGCGAATCTCAGAGCCGGAGTGAAAAATGGCGTGCAGGTTGGGAGCGTGTGCGGCGGGGGGCCTGCCAACGCCTCCGTGTTCTACGGCTCGCGCGAAGGCAATCCGGCCAATTCCACAGACGCGCAATTTCACACGCCCATCGGCCTCGCGCTGGAAAGCAGCGGGCAGTATCTGTTTGTCGCCGACCGGGACAACAATAAGATTCGCGTGGTTGATTTGCTTTCGTCCTCGACCCATTACAACCTCACCTACACGTTCGCTCCTATTGCCGGCTTCACTTCGGGCACGATCACCAACCCGGTCGGCGTGGCCTTGGACGCTGAGGATAACGTCTATGTCCTTAATCGCGGCAACGGCAAAAACGGCACGGTGGTGGTGTTCGACTATTATTACGGCGACCTCCTCGCCACACTTGCCGTCGCGCTTACAAATGCCAACGCCATCACGCTGGATTCCGCAAACAATGCGTACGTGAGCGCCGGCACTGACTTGATTCGGATCACCCCCAACGGCCTCAAAACCACCGTTGCCACTGTCCCCAACGCCGGCGCCAACCTCCAGGGCCTCGTCGTCATGGATAACGGGATGATTGCCGCCTGCGACTCCGGCCTCAACGGTATTTACCTCATCAATCCGACCAACGGCGCTATCTCGATCCTCACCGGCTTCAATGGCGCGGGCGACAATACCAACATCTGGGAGACCACCCCCAACCATCCAGTCACCAAAGCTTACGCCAAGTTCAGCCAGCCCATGGGTCTGGCCAGGGCGGGCAACAATATGCTGATCGTGGCCGACTACGGCAACAACCGTGTCAAAGTGGTCGATTCCGCAGGCACCGTCACGAATCTATACGGCGTCAGTTCCAAACTCTGGATCCCCAAGCCCCCGGCGCTCTGGCCAGGTTGGGCGGACGGCGATGTCACCGTGCCCGATGCCGTCGGGGATGTCGAAGCGTGGATGCCGAACGGCGTGCTCTTCGCCTCGGGCGGCACCGTCTATGTCACCGAAGACGGTTACCATTTGATTCGCGTGGTAACGGGCGCGAATCTGCCCCCGATCCCGCCCCCGCCGCCCCCGCCGCCTGGCGCGCCAACCATCCTGGGTGTCCTCACGAACTACGGCCAAGTCAGTTTGACATGGTCAGCGTCTCCTGGCGCAACCAGTTACAACGTCAAACGATCTCCTTCCAACGGTGGACCTTATACAACCATTGTTAATACATCTTCCACAAATTTTACGGACATCAGCGTCATCAACGGAACGACTTATTATTATGTCGTCTCGGCGGTCGGCGCCGGTGGCGAAGGGGCTAACTCGGCTCAAGTCAGCGCCACACCGCCGCTTCCGCCGGTGCCTGACCCCAAGATCGGGTGGGTGGACTTTCCAGCCACATCCACGCCGGTTGCCTATAGCTCGGTCTTCCATCCGGTTTCCTCCTTTGTTCTAAACAATGACGCACCCATTGTCATTGAGGGAACCCCCGGCAGCCAGACATTCTATACTTATGGAGCCACCAGCAGCAGCATTCCTGATCCAACTTCCGCTTCCTCTTCCGCCCCGGTAGGCTATCAAAATGGACTTTCTCCCAGCGAGGCAGCCTATTATACAATTGCCCAAATACTGCCCGATCTGACCATCAAAGCTATCGGTGAAAAACCTGACGGCAGTCCCAACAGCGCCATTGTTCAGGCCCGATTCCAGTTCATCACCGCCAATCCCATGGTCAATGGCAACAATGCCGCTCAATTCACGGTGTCGGACATAACAGCCAACGCCCAGATATGGTACACGGTTGATGCTTCCAATCCCACCAACGCCGCCCCCAGTGTAGGGCCGATTTTTAGCGGCTCAACCTTGTCTCTCCCGTTTCCTGCGGGCGCCAGCAATCTCACCTTCAAAGCGATCGCATTCCGGGACAATTATAAGCCCAGCGCCATTGTTACCACCACCTTCTCGCTCGCACACTATGTGCCCAATATCAGCATTAATCCGAACGCCGGTTATTATCCCATGGGCCAATCCATTGCGGTTTCCAGTTTCAATCCCAGAGTTTATTACACCGCCGACGG
>JBAXTC010000679.1:0-4302 GCA_037130375.1 Verrucomicrobiota bacterium
CGCCAGTCCGGTTCTGAGAGAGGGGTGGCCGTGCAAACGGCCGCCCCTACTCGACCATTTGCGCGCTGAGCGGTGGTGGATCGTTCATCCAGCAGGGGACCGGCGTGCTGAGCCTGACCGCGGACAACTCGGCTTTTGACGGCCCCATTATGGTCAACGCCGGAACGCTCAAAGCCGGCTCGGCGACCGCCCTCGGCAGCATCAACGGCGCCACCGCGATGAAGCTCGACCGGGCGAACGGGACCAACGATGTGCTCCGCACCTCGGGCAGTATCACCTGCGGCGGCATGCTCACCGTCACCGGCCTGGGCGGCGCCCTCGTCCCCGGCGACACCTTCAAGCTGTTCGATGCCGCCAGTTACGTCCCGTCCTCCTTCGCCACCCTGAACCTGCCGGTCGGCACGACCTGGGACACCTCGAAGCTGGCGGTGGATGGGACGATCAAGGTTGTGAGTGTGAGCCGCCCGCAGGTCTCCGGCACCACCGCGACCAGCGGCAGCTTGCGATTGACGCTCTCCGGCCCCGCCGGCAACAACTACAGTGTCTGGGCAAGCACCAACGCCGCCGCAACGCCGGTACCGAGCACCTGGACCCCCAGTAGTGACCAACGGGGTGTTTGACGCGGCGGGCGCCGCGAGCTTCACTGATACCTCCGCGACCAACTACCCGAGGCGCTTCTACCTGATCTCGGTCCCGTAAACCGTAAAACCGGGCGCGGTCTCTGCCGCTGCCGCGCGAATAGCCTTCCGGAATGTTCGCTTCAATCGAGCCCAGAGCGCGGTACAACTGGCCGGCCAGATCCAATTTACGCCGGTCCCCGGCCAACTTCGTCACATCGTGCCAGCCAAGGTCCGCAGCAAAGAGCGCCAACCGGGACCCTTTCACTTTCACCATCGTGCAGCCGCATAAAATCGGTAGCCAACGCTGCCGACAATGACAGCCACGAAAAGGAAGAGAAGGACTACCCCAACTCGCCGCACTGTTTACCTGAGCCTCTTTGCAGTTGGAGGCGTGGATGCCTGCCCCGAGACATTTCCCGTTCTGCCGTATTTTGTCGTGTCAAAGCCATTGTTGTTTACATCAACATAAACGACTTTGAATGACAATGAACTATCCGAAGGCTCGGCCTGAATATAAACGTCAACCTTGCTTTGCACTGTCATGTCAAACGCGTTTGCTTGCGGCATGTCCGTTCTTCGTAACGACGCCCGCACAACGTTCTTTGTGTAATGCGAACTGCCGTCGCTCTGGGGAGAATTCTCAGTCAGATTGTATCCGTCCGAAACCGAGAAACCGTTATATTGCTGAGGCAGTGTGTTCTGGAAGAACGAGTCACCGCACGCTTCCAGTAGCATGTCGTGGGCAACTTCGCCAATGTCAACCTTGGAAAATCGTTTGTTGTCCGGGCTGAGGGCTTGTTGCATCAACTGCTGGTTGTATGCAAATCCCCCTTCCAAATCTTGAAGGTAAAAGCGCCTGAGAAAGTCGCCTTGGAGCAGTTCAGGGTGCTTTCCCTCAGAGTGGAGATCGTCTAGCCCGCAGGTTGTCACGCCGTCGGAGAGCCACATCGTGTATATCTTATCCCCCTTCGTCAGCGGTTTAATCGCAACTCCTGTTATTTTTGTTTTTGCCGTGACGAGTGGATTACAAGGGTGCCGTGAATTGTCCATCGCTTTAGCAAGGCTGATGGCCTGCCCCCTCATATACTCTAAGGTTTTGTCGTTTGGGTCGTGGTCCACCGCAAAAGGCATTAACTGCTCCCGTGAATGACGTTCCTTAGTGACTATTTGTTCAGGAGGTTTAGCTGGAGCCGCCATTTGCGGCGGCTTAGATGACGAGTGCCACAGCAATGCTCCGCCGAGCAGGACCGCGAAAATAGCCAAGGTGTAAAAAAAGGCCCTGCTCGGTAGGTGCTTACCATTCGTTCCATTGTCTTTGTTCGCTGGTGGCATCGCTAGGAATCCCTGTTAACCGCGGTTCGGCGTGCATGTTCTGTTAGGGTGTCCTTGTATGGCTGGTTTGGAACTATATGCTTCTGGATGATATGAGTTGGCCCAATCCAGCGATTGCTTTGCCGTCATTAAGTTCCCGCTCCCAAGTGGCAGACCGTAAAATGTGGCACCAAGAGCTTCAAAATGCGGCGAGCAGGAAACAACTCTAAACTTTTCATCATAGCCAAATGCTACGGTCGGCTTTATCGGCGTCGTAGTTTGGTCAATTTCCTGCGGCGTGCCAAATAGCGCTGCGGAGGTTCTCCAACCACCGGAGCAGGCTCCATCCATCCAAACATCCATTCTCCTCTTATACGAGAAGTAATTGGTTAGTGCTCCACCACGCGAACCGCCGGGACCAAAATAGCCGGGCCGGTTGCCTGCTGCTGTTGACAACTCCTGAAGGTTCAAATTGTCGTCAAAAAGCGAAACGCCGGCAGTTGTGTGAGAAATGAAGTTGATACCCATATACAGCGAGTTTGTCAGGACATCCGAGAAATGGGCCAACTGGTTAGGTGTTGCAGTGAATCTGTAGGCTAACTTATTGTCCAAAACGTAGGGGTCGGGAATCGCCGGACAAAAGCCGAATTGGAAAAGCATTCCAATATCCACGAGCACCGCAGCTGCAGCGTGCGCCATGAAAGCATCCATGTAGCCGTCAATCCCATACCAGAATAGCTTGTATGGGTTAATCCCCGGACTAGGGGCGTCGTAGTTAAACGAACACCATGCAGCGGTGTTATACATCCCCCTGAACCGGGTTTGGTCAATGATGTAAGGAACCACGATATGAACGGATGAGTCCGCGTTGGCGACGACGCCTCCGTTACCGCTCGCAGTATCAGCCTGAACATCCGCAATGATGGTGTCCAGATTTGCGAGCACGTCGTCTGAAATGTTGATGTCAGCCTCAAATGTGTAACCTCCGTTCCAGTCCGGCTGCATTAAGCCGTTTGTTTGGCCAATCAACAGACCGTCCGGTGTTCGCAAGGTAACTGTGATAGTTATTTGCTCCTGACACCTGTATGTCCGGCTGAACGACGCTCCACCCCAATTTGCCGTGATGTAGGGGGAGCCGATGGTGTCTTCAATAGGCGGGGCTGCGTTGAACTGCAAATACCCCGTAAACGCGTGCGGGTAGTTGTTGGTTGTTTCCCCTGTTCCCGGCGGGTCAACGCCCAAGGACAAAAGGTAGGCTTCCTGTTGAGCAACATCGGGTGAGCCGTCAGCCAGCGTCATTGAATCCAAAATACCATCGTCCGGCGGTTGGTCGGGAAGAACATCAACGTATTGTGGTCCTTCATTTACGAAGGTGACGTAAACGGTATTGAGTCCCGTAGCGAAGGCGGTAGCCGGCGCTGTTATCGTTGCGATGCCGTTTGAGGCAATGTCAAAAATACAGTCCATCGTTTCGCCGGACGGCCTCACAACGACTGCCTGAATGGCCAACTCCGGGTCTTCCAGCAATTTGTAAATATCGCCTTTCAGGTCAAACTTCATCACTACGTCATTCGTGGTGACGGACTCTCCATCCGCGAGATTGCAGCCCAAATACTTAATCGGAGTCCAATTTCCAGCAAAATAATCATCAGTATCAAACGCTTTGTAGAACTCCATAGACTTGTCAAAAGGTGGCAGGTCAAATGTGTAGATGTACCCGTCCAAGTCGTATGTATAGAAATTGGGGTCTAGCAATGTCCACGAGTATTCTCTTGGGTCGTAGTCCGCAAGATTCGTAATCCACCTGACTGTCATCAACCACAAACTGGCCATTTCCGATTTGGTAGATTGGAAAGCCGGGCCAATCTCCCCGGCGGCCAGGGAAGCGGCGGTGATTTGTGGTCGTGGTTTGGGCCTTGAAGGAGCCAGAAAGTGCCGTATTTTGGGACAGCCGCTGGATTCAGTGGAGTAAGTGTCGCAAGGCCGGCGGCACTGACCTGCGGCTGCGCCTGTGATGTCCCGGTTGTAATGACAGAAAATGCCACGGCAGCCGCGATGCCAAGAATGATTGGAAATTTGATAAACTGGGCTCTCTTCATAACGATTTCCACGGTTCACCTCTACTAATTGTCTTTACATTACCCATAATCGCATTCTGAGCGGCTCTACGCCACGATGCTCCACATATTGTGGCAATTTCTCGCGTTTGTTGCTGCCAATCCGACACGATGTAAAGCATCGTGTTTGGTGGTTTTGGTTTTAATTGTCGAGTGGAGCGGATGCGCGAACATGATTAGGCCAATGACTTCCAATGTATCTGCCCTTTCGAGCGTCGTGGCAAAAAGTCATCAGGCCATCCACTTCGTTTCCT
>JBAXTC010000068.1:0-18044 GCA_037130375.1 Verrucomicrobiota bacterium
ATGAAGACAGACAAATCATAGACAGAAACATTATAGACAGAAAAATGGGAAAGGATCGGTTCTTCTTCCAAAGGACTTCGCCCAGTAATCCGCAAATGATTTTGTTTGTATATGTCGTTTCCATTTTTCTGTCTCCAATTTTTCTGTCTAATGCTTCTCTTCCCCCATCACGGCGTAGGCCAGGTCGCCAAACTCGGCTTGAGATAAACGCCGGAGGGGGGTGCGAATGATTATGGGCATAAGGGACAGACAAAACATGAAGACAGACAAATCATAGACAGAAAGATTATAGACAGAAAAATGGGAAAGTATCGGTTCTTCTTCCAAAGGACTTCGCCCGGTAATCCGCAAATGATTTCGTTTGTATATGTCGTTTCCATTTTTCTGTCTCCAATGTTTCTGTCTAATGCTTCTCTTCCCCCATCACGGCGTAGGCCAGGTCGCCAAACTCGGCTTGAGATAAACGCCGGAGGGGGGTGCGAATGATTATGGGCATAAGGGACAGACAAAACATGAAGACAGACAAATCATAGACAGAAAGATTATAGACAGAAAAATGGGAAAGTATCGGTTCTTCTTCCAAAGGACTTCGCCCGGTAATCCGCAAATGATTTCGTTTGTATATGTCGTTTCCATTTTTCTGTCTCCAATGTTTCTGTCTAATATTCCCGTCTTCAATTGTTCTGTCTAATGTTTCTCCTCCAGCACACGGATCTTGGTTTCCTTGGGCAGTCCATAAGCGCCTTCGGTCACCACCGTCATGTCCGCCTGCAAGCCGTCCGCCTCGATTTCGATCAATCCGCCCTCGCGCAGCCCGGCTTTCACCGCCTTTTGCGCCGCCTTAACGCCCTGGACCACCGCGATGACGGTGCCGCCCTCGGCGTCTTTCACCAAGCTCTCCACCGGCACGGCCAGACGGTCCTTGCGCTCCTCGCTGACAATTCGAACCGTCACAAACTGGCCGGGGCGCAGACCGGACCTGGCCGGAATGCTGGTGCGCACCAGCCCCGTGCCGGTTCGTGCGTCCACCTCCGAGCTGATGTAAGTCACCGCGCCCAGGACCACCGGTCTGGACTTGTCCCCGAGCACTTCGGCGGGTTGAGCCGCTTTGAGTGCAGCCAGTTCGCTGCTCGGCACCTGCGCGCTGACGACGAGCCGGTCCAGATCGATCACCTCCGCCAGAACGGTCGTCAGGTCCACCGCTTCGCCGGGCCTCACGTTAACGCGCACAACCGTGCCGGCGAGCGGCGCCTGCACTCGCAGCAGCGCTTGTTGCGCTCGGGATGCGGCCAGTTGTTGCTCCGCTTCCTGCAATGCCTTTTGCGACGTCCCGTCCACCTGGATCAGTCTCCTCTGACGTTCGAGAGTCTTTTCGGCGAAATCCGCCGCCACATCTGCCGCTCGGCTGTCCAGCTGGAACAACACCGCGCCTTTGTCCACACGCTCGCCTTCCACGCGCTTGACCTCCGTCACCACTCCGGGAACGGACGCCCCCACCCGTGCGCCGGCTGCCGGGCGCTCGCCCGCCGGTTCCGCCTCGACTGTGCCGTAGGCCGTGACATAGCCGCGCATTGTGACACGTTTGATCTTGCCGACGCGGACTGGAACCTCCGTGTCGGGCTTCTTCTCTGCCTCCTCTGGTTTGGCCGGTTTGAACCAGACCAGCCAGCCGAGGCCCGCCGCCGCAGCCAGGAAGATGATGATGAAGACAGTCTTTTTCATGGGTGACTTTCCGTTGGATGAGATTCCGGAACGCGTGGCGAGGTTTGCCAAACCGAGGCCGGCAGCCCCAGAGGACTTTGCAGCGCATCTTCCAACTGCGCCAATGCCTGCTGCGATTTGATCAGCCCGTCGAGACGAGCCATCTTGGCAGCGCTCAGTTGCAGGCGCAACGCGACCAAATCCCCCTTGGAAATCTCCCCCGCCTCGAACATCGCCCGCGACCGCTGCTCCTGCTTCTGTGACCTGGCCAGCAACTCATCCGCGTCCGCCCGCTTCTGCAATGCCGCGTGATACCCCGCCACTGCGCGGTCGATCTCGAAAAGCACACCCGCCTGGAGGGCGTTGAATCGCGCCGCCGCCTCGGTTCGGCGCGCTTTGGCCTCGGCGATCGGCCCCTGGTTCTGATTCAGGACCGGCAGCTCGACCGTAATTCCGAGCGACCATTTGCTGTCCCCCTGATCGAATTGGTAGCCCGGCTGCAAATGGACGTCGGGATACTGCTTGGCGATTTCCAATTGCAGCCCGGCCTCGATGGCGGCGTAATCGGCCAACCCGCTCAGGATGTCCGAGCGATTGAGCAATGCCTGCCGGCGAGCGTCGGTCACCGAAGCCTCGCCCGCCAACTGGCCCCAACCCTCGAACGAAAACTTCACACCCGCAAGCGCGCTGGCCGGGACGCCAATGGCCTCGGCCAATTGAACCCGGGCCTCGGCGCTTTGCCGCTCCGCGTCCCGCAATCCGAGCCGCGCGTTGTCCGCCGCGATGCCCGCCTGGCTGACTTCAAAAGCTGAGACTGCGCCCGCCTCGTGTTGGCGCTCCAACAGACCGAGATTTTCGGCTTGCAACCCTTGCTGTTCCCGCAGCAATACCTCCGCCCCCTGCGCCGCATGGAGCGCCACCAGACTCCGCCTCACCCCGCTCCGCGCCTGCCAGGCGACCGACGCAATGTTTAACCGCGCGGACTCCGAAAGCCCAACCGCCTGGGCAATGCGATAGCCTCGCTTGCCCGCCGTCTCCACCGGAATATCGAGGAACCCAAGTGGAATCCAGGGAGAAGGCGTTAAGGTCGTGGTGTTATAGCCGGGCGTCACGTTGAGTGTGGGATTGGGCCGCCCCCCAGCCGTGATTTTCACAGCCTCCGCCACCGCCCATCGTCCTCGCGCCACATCGAGGCTCGGGTGATAGTAAAACGCGGCGAGGGTGAGCATGTCGAAATCCCAGGAGGCTGCGGGCCAATTCGTCAGTTCGCGGTGAAGATTCTTTTCAAGGAAACCTTTGAGGGCGGGTTCGCCGAGCGAGCGGCTTTCCAATCGGGCGGCAGTCTCTGCCGGAGCAAGCGGTTGCGACCGGAAGTGGGTGCATCCAGCCAGCAGTCCTGCTGTCATGATCTCGAGCCAATATTTCAAGCGCAGTTGTTAGGTTAGGAACCTAAAACCCGGCAAAATAACCCAACTCACGCAACGAAACGTAGTCCTTGGGCCGTTCCTGGGTCGCGCGGCCAATAATCACGTGATCCAGCACTTCGATCTTCAGCAGTTGCCCGGCGCGGATCAAATCACGCGTGACTTTGATGTCGGCTTCCGAAGGTGTAGGGTCGCCGCTGGGATGGTTATGCGCCAGCACGATGGCGGCGGCTCCGGCGGAAATTGCCTTTTCGAAAACCTCGCGCGGGTGGACCAGCAGGGTGTCGAGCGTGCCGTCCGAGATTTCCGCCAGCCGGATTAACCGGCGTCGGGTATTGAGGAGCAGGATTTGAAACGTCTCGACGCGGCGCAAGCGGTTATCCTCCCGCAGAAGGTTCGCAACGGCCTCGGGCGTATCGAGCATCGGGGACTCACCCTGGAGTTCCCTGGCCATTTTGCGCGCAAGCGTGAACGCCGCGACGAGGGTGACCGCCTTGTCGCGACCGATCCCCTTAACCGTCTGGAGATCATCCACCGATGCCTGGGCCAGAGCTTGGAGTGAACCATGCTTCTGAAGCAACTGCCGCCCTATCTCCACAGCGTTGGCACCCTTCAAACCCGTCCGCAGCAAGATGCCGATTAGCTCGGCGTGGCTGAGGGCATCAGCGCCCTGCGCCACGAGCCGTTCTCGCGGGCGCTCGCTGGCGGGTTGGTCCTTAAGCCGCATCCCTTGCATCATGAGGGGACTTTACCGGACCAACGACCCAACGCACGAGTAAAATGTTGCCCCTTGGGCTGGGATTCAAAACTCCACCAAACCGCAGCCGCCGACGACAGTCGGCGCACTTTATCCCCCGCAAGGTAGATCAGCGCCGACTGCCGTCGGCGGCTACGGTTTTTTGAATGCGCGCCAACCTGCGGACGGTCAGCCGAAGCTCAATCCTGCCTTGCGCCCGACCTCGAAGATATAATCCCGTGCGGCGGTGTATTCCTCGGCGGTGGCGAGGTGTTCCAGCATGAGGGGCGGGTTTTGAGGCAATTGCGCGAGCCGGCGGAGGTAGGTGGTATAATCAAGGGAGCCTTTGCCGGGGACCACCTCGCGGAAATGAACGTTCATCTCCACGTCCCATGTCAGGTCTTTGGCGTGGCAGCTCACAATCCAACGGCCCAGCTTGTCGAAGCATTCGTTGAGCAGCGCGGTGTTGCGATAAAACTTTTCGGGCGAGTTGACCAGGTTGCAGACATCCAGGTGGACACCGAAGGCCGGGCGATCCACCGCCTTGACCAGCTTGACACAACTAGCCGGACTATCCGGAAACGCCCAACCCATCATTTCGTATGAAAAGCGCGCGCGCTTGGGCTTCACCGCATCAATGATCTTGCGGGCGTTCTCGACGGTCGCATCAAAATGCCTCGGCGAGAGGTTATCCGGGTGCGGCCCGAACCAGGAAGTTTCGCTGAAAGAACCGGCGATGTCCACGCAACACCGGGCGCCAATGGCCTCGGCCAAGGCGAGCCCTTCGGTTACGGTCTGCAGGTTTTTCTGGCGCTTCTGGGGGTCGGCGTCCAACAGGTTGTACCAGCGGCCGACTTCGGAGATAACGACGTCGTGCTTGGCAAAGGCTTCGGACAGAGCCTTGATGCGGTCGGTTTCGTTGAGCGCCACACCGGGACAATAGGCGGCGCGATAGCCCAGTTTACGATGGGCCAGGGCCAGCTCCTCGGGATCCTGGGTATTGGAGAACGATGGGCCGCCAAGGCGGAGCGGGTGCAGGCCGGTCCCGGACGGCGCTGCCTGACCCACCAGCATTGAGCTGGGTTCAAGAAGAGCCGCGGTTGCGGCCATTGCGATGGAATCCCGAAGGAAAGCACGTCGAGAGCGAAGTTTCATGCGCATCTTGTCTCACAGTTGCAGTCTGGTTTCAAGCCTGCAGTGCAATGGCAAAGGTTTCTGTCCTCTGTAAGCCAGCGGTCGCCCTGATCCGCGATGCTGCGGTCGATCCGGTTCGTTTCGGGCTAATGCTCCGCTGGTTCGCCGCATTCGCCAACGACTACTCAAGAGCGCGTTGCCAACTTGTCTGACGACTCTCCCATGTTGCCCTCACCGGGCCAAACCTGCGGGAGACCAATTCTGCGCGGCCAATTTTCCAGATTGCTACCGTGCAGACAGTCTGCTTTCATGCGGCGCATTTCGAAATCGAGAAAGAAACCGGTGTGCATCAAGAAAACCTCCTGCTGAACCTGGCTGTGTGCCTGGCTGCCGCGTTGGCTTGCGGCTGGCTGGCGTCGCGCTGTCGTCTTTCTCCCATCATCGGCTACCTGGTCGGCGGCATGCTTTGCGGCCCGTTCACTCCCGGCTGGGTCGCCAACCCGGCAATCGCCGAACAACTCGCCGACATCGGGGTGGTTCTGCTGATGTTTGGCGTGGGCCTGCATTTCAACTTCCGCCAGCTATTGGCAGTCCGCCGTGTCGCGGTGCCCGGCGCGACCGTGCAGTGCCTGGTAGCCACGGGAGTTGTGATGGGAGCCGGCCGCCTGGTGGGCCTGGGCTGGTCGCAGGCACTGGTGGTCGGGTTGGCGTTCTCCGTCGCAAGCACGGCGGTGCTGGCGCGCATGTTGGCCGATCACCACCGGCTCTCCACGCCGGATGGGCAATTGGCGATGGGCTGGCTGGTGGTCGAGGATGTTTTTACCGTAATTGTGCTGGTCCTGCTGCCCATGCTGCTGGTGCAGCCCGGGCCGGATAGCACCTTCTCGAATCTGGCCGCCCAGCTTGGCGCCGCATTGGGCAAGTTCGCCGTGCTCGTCGGACTGGTATTCGTTTTGGGCACCCGGTTGGTTCCCTGGCTGCTGAGCGGGGCCGCCAGGTCGGCAGAAATATTTCACCTCGCTGTCCCGGTCGTCGCGCTCGGAATGGCTTGGGTCGCGTCGGAGTTCTTCGGGGTTTCTTTGGCGCTGGGTTCATTCCTGGGCGGGGTCGTGGCGGGGCAATCCCCCCTGCGCGACCGCGTGGAAGCAGCCGTCCTGCCGCTCCGGGATCCCTTCGCCGCATTGTTTTTCCTTTCCATCGGAACGCTGGTCGATCTGGAATACGTTATCTCCTATCCGGGGCGCCTGCTCTTTGCGCTGTTTGTCATTCTCATCCTTAAGCCGATTACAGCACTTGTCTTGGTTCGGCTTTTCCATCGCCCCCTGCATACCGCTCTGGTAGTGGCCATTGGACTGGCGCAAGTCGGGGAATTCTCCTTCATCCTCATCCGCTCGGGCAATCAACTCAAGCTGTTGGATGCGGATGTTGGCCACCAGTTCCTGGCGGCGGCGATGATTTCCATCATGCTCAACCCGTTCTTGTTCCGCCTCCTCCCTCTTATCGAACGCCAACTGCGCAGACTGCCCGGATGGCGCAACGCCTGAGCCACTCCGCCACACCACAACTTTTCAATGCATGCATATTGCCCCAAGTCTGATTCAGTGAGCAGGAGGTGTAAGGCGGCCTGGTGGCGCTCCTGGTCTTCAAAACCAGCGTGGAACTCAACAAAGTCCCAGGTGGGTTCGATTCCCATCCACCTCCGCCAGTTTACAGCATATTGATTAACAAGTAATGTTGATTTCCGGCCGCAATTGCGCACCTTGGCTTCTTCGGCCAATGCGGATTCGTGGCCGGTGGTGTGGAATATGATATTGATGCCTGATTTAGTGATTATCACATGACGTATGAGTGACCCAGGGGAGGAGAAAACTCCAAAACTTCAACCTGTTATTGCCGGTCGGCCGCAGATGCCGCCAAACATCACGACGCGCGACCTGAAGAACCTACCCAATCATCCCGCCAAGCCGGTCTATCTGCTTGACCCTGTGGTGGTGAGGGATCTGGCCAGCGCCCTCGAATTGAAACCCTTCAAGGTCGTTGCCGATTTGATGGAGCTGAAGCTCCTCAAATCCCCTGATGACACCGTGGATTTTGAAACCGCGTCGAGAATCGCTCGAAAGCACGGATACCGGGCGCAAAGACCTCCTCCGGGCGTCCTGGTTCTTTAATCCTGCCCCGACGCCAAGACAGCCGATGACCTGCCCTCCGGGTAGAGCCGATGGGCAACCACCGGCTCCACCCGGAGGCATTCTCCCCCTCAAACTCATCGCTCCCATCACGGACTGGGAAGACCGCTACACGCAGACGCCTTTCAGATCCGCTCCCTGTCGGATCAACGCTGCCGGGTGCCCCACCCGGCTGGGAGTTGGCGAGAATGACTTATGACTTCAGAAGTTGTTCAAGCTCTTTGAGCAACTGCTCGAAGAGCGACATGGCATCTTCGATCGGCTTGGGAGATGTCATGTCAACGCCGGCCACTTTGAGCATGTCGATGGCATACCTGCTGTTGCCGGTCTTGAGAAACTTCATCCATTGCTCGCCCGCGCCCGGCTCGTTGCCGAGGATGCGTTTGGCAATGGCGGCCGCGGCGCAATAGCTGTCCGCATACCGGTAAACGTAATAACCACGGTAATAATGCGGAATGCGCAGGCATTCCACATCCAGTTCCGGATCAATGACAAAGTCCGGCCCGTAGTAGCGCAAATACTGCTCGCGGCAGAGCTTCATCAAGACCTCGGCGGTCATCGGCTCGCCTTTTTCGGCGAGCGTGTGCGCCGCGCGATCAAACTCGGCAAACTGAGTCTGGCGGAAGATGGTGCCGCGCATGTCTTCCAGCATTTGGTTGATGAGAAAGGCGCGCTCTTTGGTGTCTTTGGTCCGCTCAAGCATGGTTTTCTTGAAAACAATCTCCGCCGCGGTTGACGCCACTTCGGCCGTGAACATCGGGTAACCGGAATAAATGGGGGGTTGGTTCTTGCTGGCAAACCAGCTCTGGGTCGCGTGGCCCAGTTCGTGGGCCACCGTCGAAACATCGTGGAACTTGCCTTTATAATTGAGCAGCACGTAAGGGGCGGACAGATACGTGCCCATGTTGTAGGCGCCGCTGCGTTTGCCTTTGTTTTCATAGACATCGATCCACCGCGAGTCGAAGGCTTGCTTCATCACCCCGACGTAATCCGGGCCGAATGCCTTGACTCCGTTCAAAATCAGATCGCGTCCCTCTTCAAACGTGTAATCGCGCTCAGGCACATCCACCAGGCTCACATAAAGATCGTAGAAGTGAACTTGGTCAAGTTTGAGCGTGCGCTTCTTGAGCGCCACATACCGCTGCAGCAACGCCACATGGTCGTTCACCGTCTTGACCAGATTGTCATACACCCCAAGCGGCAGGTTCTCCGCATCGAGCGCGCGGTGGAGACAGCCGGGGTAGCCACGGGCCTTCGAGTAGAACCAGTCCTTTTGCATAGCCCCCGACAGGGTCGCGGCCAGGGTGCTCTTCACATCCAGAAAACTGTTGTGCAACGCCAGAAACGCGTCGTGCCGGTAGCGGCGGTCCTTGGACTGCATCGCCTGGCTAAAAGACGAGGTGGTGATTTCGATATCCCGGTTCTCCGCGTCTTTGACGCTGCGCCAGCGGAGCTCGGTGTTGCTCAGCAGACTGAAGGCGTCGCTCGAAACCTCAGTGGCTTTGCCGGCCATCGCCAGCAATTCTTCTTCCCGGGCGGACAGGATATGCTCCTTGGTCCGGAGTAAGTCGTCAAAGTAATGCTGATAAACTTTCAAATCCGCTTCCTCCAGCCAATGCCGAAGCTGGTTTTCCGGAATGCGCAACAGCTCGGGTTGAAACCATGAGCTTTCTTCGTCCCATTTGACCGAAAGCGTTTGAGCGCGCTGATAAAGCGCCTGGGCGGCCGGCGCGCGCATGTCTTCGTCGCGTTTCATCGCCGCATAGGCATACAGCTTCTCCATCTGAACGTTGATCTGGTCTCGCAATTGGAGGGCCGCCAGCAGGCTCTTGGCGGATTCGCCGGATGTTCCTTTCTTGGCGCCAAACTCGGCCACGAGCGAAGTGACCTGCTTGCAGTGCTCCTCCCATTTCTCCGGCGCGGCATACATCTTGCCGAGATCCCATTTGTAACGCTCGTCGATCGTTGAACGCTCCGGGGTAGTGCCGGCAGCAGCCAGTGCAGAGGTCATAGCGAGAAAAATAAGGCAATTGAAGCGCCTCAACCAGGCGCTCGAAATGGTTAATATTGTCATGGTGCTCATCGAATTCAGACGCATTCTTGAGGATAGCATTAGCTCAAAAACGATTGTCCGCAAGCCGATACACGGCTGCCGGGCAAGTATCAGTCCTCACGTTCAGTGGCGTGATCCTTCATTCAGCAGGTTGGAGACATAGAACCAACTGCCCATCTGCAGCCGCTGGGCGATCCACTTCAAACTCACCGTCGTCTCCCGGTGTAGCCGCCGCGCTACCGCCACTTTCCCCTCATCCCCTTTGCGCCGCCGCGGCAAATCCCTTTTATCCCAGCCCAAACGCTTCAGCTCCTCTCTCACAATGCGCTCCGCCTTTTGTTCGACAGTTGCCTGTCGCTCAGCCTCGTAGTGGCTGGCCCCCATCCGCGCTTCCGCCGCCAGAAGCTTCTGCCGAAACGCCTCGCTCCCCAAACACCAGCCCCGCCGAATCAAACGGTAATCCGCCCCTGCCTCCACCGCTCGATGGCGCTCCATTTGTCTTGCAAATTGTTTCCGGCCCGCAGCGCTGTCCTTTGCCACCCCGTGACCGTCCAGCAACCGGTCCACCCGAAGCCAGGCGGGCCGTTGCCTCGCCGGCTTCAGATACTCCCCGTAGCTGCTCCATCGGAAACGCTCCAGCGCCCACCCAGCCCGCAGCAGCTTGGCTCGCACCGGGTTGAGATGCGCGTAGTCGCACACCAGCTTGAGGTAGTCGTTGCCGTTTCCATCCACCAGCAATGCTTTGTAGCGCCCGGCAAAGAGATGCCCGCATACGTTGTGGCGAATGTTAAACCGCGTGGAGTAAACCCCCAACAACCATTTCATGCCCGCAACCAGATTGGCCTGCGGCGTCTCGATCACCAGATGAAAATGGTTGCGCATCAGGCAATACCCATGCACCTGCCATCCCGTCTTCTGGCAAGCCTTCCCCAAAGTCGAGAGAAAACGCTTCCGGTCCTCGTTGTCCTGGAAAATATCCTCGCCGCCATCACCCCGATTCATCACGTGATACATCGCTCCAGGATACTCAATGCGCAGTTTGCGTGGCACGCAACGAAGTTGCCCCCAGCAGTCATAAGTGTCAATAGTGAGCACCCCACACGCGGGTCGGCTGCAGGGTGGATTCAAGAAACCGTAGCCGCCGACGGCAGTCGGCGCTGATCTCCGTAATAACTCGGCAAAGTGCACCAACTGCCGTCAGCGGCTACAATTTTGTGGGTTCTTGAATCCTCCGTGGGGCGCGGCTGGAAGGTCTGACCTTTTGGCTTGCCGCCAGGGCATAGGTTTGAACAGCTTGGCGCATGAGCAAATGGCTATGGCTGAAACCCAACGGCACCACGCAGGGCTTCCCGCAGGAGCCGTTCCCCGAGTCTGGCACTAAACCAGGACTCCAATCATTCATTACGCTACCCCTTGCGAGTTCATCACGCCGCCATTTCCTCAGCGGGTTGGTTGCCGGCGGCTTGGGCACGCTCCTGGGATGCAGAGGGTTCCAGGCGGCAAAGAATGGCAAACCGCAGATGGAAAGAACCTTTCACCTGTCCATCGCCATCGAAGCATTTGAGGCCGATCCCGAGCTCATCCCGATGTTGTCACGGGCCGGAGTCGGCCACATCTGGCTGGCGCCCTTTTTCGCCGGTTATTGGCATTATTCCATCGAGAAAGTGAATGCGTGGCGCGCGCGGTTGGAATCAGCCGGCTTTCATGTGCATCTCATTACGATTCCGCTCGGGCATCCCTCGTTTACTCGCGCCGCGCCCGATTACATGCCAAAAATGGATATGAGCCGGAAAACCCCGGCGCTCACGGTGGACGGGAGAGTATTCTACGGGGTCTCGATCCATCCCCCCGTTTGCCAGGAAAACGTCGCGGCTATGGCGATGCTGAAGCAAACGCGGCCTGGCACGGTGTTTCTCGACGATGATTTCCGCCTCGCCCTCGGACCCGGCACCATCGGCGGCTGTTTTTGCAACGAGCACAAAAGCGCGTTCTTGCGACAATACGGTTACGGTCAACCGCAGTGGCAGGAGCTTCGGGATGCCGTGCTCGCCCGACGGCTGACGCCCATGGTGGCGCAGTGGGTTGATCACACCTGCGACGCCTTGACTGACTGTTTCCGCGCGCAGCAGGCCGCTGCCGCGCCGGAAATGCAACTCGGCATCATGGTCATGTACCTCGGGGCCGAGAAAGCCGGGATTCGCTTGTCGGACTACTCCGGACTGCCAGTGCGCGTCGGCGAGTTGATGTTCGACGATGCCAGTTTCGCTCCCGTCAAAGGCAAGACGAACGAACTCTTCAGCGTGCTCTTCCATCGGCGCTATGCCCCGCCCACACTGGCCTATAGCGAAACGACCGCCTGGCCCGCCGAAAAACTCTCCGCGGACAACATGGCCGCCAAACTCGTCACCTCGACCATTGCCGATGTGCGCAACACCATGTTTATGAGCGGCATCCGCCCGTTCCCGAGGACGCATTGGGACACCCTTGCGCCCGCCATGCGCGAGCAGGCGCGCATCCATCGCGCGGTAATGGGGCATAAACTGCAAGGTCCGCTCAAGCATTTCTGGGGCCGGCACAGCCGCTATGTGGGCGACGACATTCCCTACAGTCTCTTTCTGGCAATGGGGCTTCCCTTTGAAGTGCTCGATTCACCCTCCATCGATTGCCAAGGCGGATGGGTTTTCCTGGCTGATGCCGATGCGCGCGGGGTTGCGGCAGGCGAAATAAAGATCAACAGCCATGCACAAATCGTCTATCGGCCCGATGCTCGGGTGCGGCTCGACCGTGGCCACGCGGTGGCCGAGTCTCCAGCGGATCTTGCCCGGCTCAAGCAAACCATCCTCAAGCAAACCAGCTCCTATCCTTACGTCGAAGAAGATGCACCCGTAGTCTGCGCTTGGTACCCGACCGCGCATCACGTTCTCTTGTGGAATCTTGCTGAAGAGCCTCGAACGGTGATTCTTAACCTCACAAAGATCGGACACGACCGTCGCTCGGTTACAATCCGATCACTGGGCACGGCCCTAATCGACTACGGCGATTTCTAGCAACTCTCGGCCGCAATTCTCATTAATTCTCCCGCTGCCCACGAGCGAGCCTACGTTCGCCAGACAATCTGGCGCTACCCGCACGTCCGCATCGCTGGCTGGGTATTCCTGAAACATTTTCTGGATGACTGAGCAAACTGGGTCTTCGGCCGCAGCCACGCCGAACAGGACTTGAACGCGTCCATTGTATTCCTGCTCGAACCAGCTTCGCAGGCAATCTTCAGTTGCCATGTCCGTCCGAGCCGGAGCTGGAGTGGGCGTGATCTGTGATTGGTTGGGGGGCTCGATCCTGTCATCTCGCACGTGACTTCCCTCTTACAGCATCAAGAGGAGAAAGCCCAAACCAGTGCAGAAACTTTGTTCTGCCCCCGCTAAGCTTCAAAGATTTCTCTTTTGGGCGGAGTCGCTCGGCCTCAAACTAGGCCAGATGATTACAGTCTCAGGTAAACTTTTCGCACTTACATCGGTTGTTGTCGCCGCCTTCACAAATCCGTGTTGCAGCGAGGCTACGGATGCCCAAGCTGACCGTCTCTCACTGGCTGGGCAGTGGCGGTTTCAATTGGACCGCAAGGATGCGGGCGTTAAGCAGAGTTGGTTCGAGCGTTCGCTGGACCAGCACATCAAGCTGCCCGGCGCGTTGCAGAACGAGGGGTTTGGCGACGATATCACAGTGGACACGAAATGGACGGGTGAGGTCGGTGTGGACGCGTGGCTGAAAGGCCCGCAATACGAGAAATACCGGCAGCCCGTCAATATCAAGGTGCCGTTCTTCTTGCAGCCGGAGAAGCACTATGTGGGGGCGGCTTGGTATCAGCGCGAGGTGGACATTCCCGCGGTGTGGCAGGGCAAGCGGGTGGTGCTCAGTCTGGAACGTGCGCACTGGGAGACACGCGTGTGGTTGGACGGACGGGAGATCGGCACGAATACGAGCCTCTCGACGCCGCACTGCTACGATTTGGGCACGGGGATCGCTCCGGGCAAGCACACGCTGACGATCCGGGTGGATAACCGCGTGATCGTCAACGTCGGGGCCTGGGCGCACAGCGTTACCGATCACACGCAAGGGAACTGGAATGGCATGATCGGCCAGCTTGAATTGCGCGCCAGCAACCCGGTTTGGATCGAGGACGTGCAAGTTTATCCCAACGTGGCCAGCAAAACCGCACGGGTGAAGGTGCGCATCGGCAATGCGACCGGCAAAGCAGGGCAGGGCACCCTCACGGTTGGCCGTCAAAGCCAGTCGATCACCTGGGATGCACAGGGCGGCGCCGCCGAGTTGAATGCAGCCCTGGGCAAAGAGGCGAAGCTGTGGGATGAGTTTCAGCCTGCACTCCAGAAACTCTCGGTTCAGATCAAAGACGACCAGGCCGGCGATCAGCGGACGGTGAGCTTCGGACTTCGTGAGATCAGCACTGAGGGCAAGCAGTTTGTGTTGAACGGCCAGCCGGCGTTTTTCCGGGGAACGCTCGAATGCTGCATTTTCCCGCTGACCGGCTATCCCCCCACCGACGTGGCGGCTTGGAAGAAGGTAATCCGCGCGTGCAAGGGGCATGGGCTGAATCTTATCCGGTTCCACTCATGGTGTCCTCCCGAAGCGGCGTTCGCCGCCGCTGACGAACTGGGGTTTTACTTCCAGGTCGAGTGCGCGGTCTGGTCGAACCCCGGCGATGACAAGGTGCTGGGTGAGTGGCTCTACGCAGAAAGCGAGCGCATCGTTCGCGCGTATGGCAATCATCCGTCGTTCCTGCTGCTGACGCATGGCAATGAGCCGGGCGGAAAGAACCGCGATGAGTTCCTGGCCGGTTGGGTGAACTTCTGGAAACAGCGCGACCTGCGCCGCCTCGTCACCAGCGGTTCGGCTTACCCGCAACTGCCCGAGAACCAGTATCACGTCTATTACCCGTGCCGCGGGCCGCACGGCTGGCTGGGCAAGGATTACTTGCAGGACGTGAAGGCTCTGACCGTGCCCGCCGTCGTGCATGAGATGGGACAGTGGTGCGTTTACCCGAACTTCGACGAGGTGCGCAAATACAGCGGGCCGCTCAAGCCGAAGAACTTCGATATCTTCCACGACTCGCTGAGGGAGCATGGGATGCTGGACCAGTGGCGCGATTTCCTGCGGGCATCCGGCAAGCTTCAGGCCCTCTGCTATAAGGAGGAGATCGAGGCCGCTCTGCGCACGCCGGGTATTGGGGGCTTTGAGCTGCTCGATCTGCATGACTTCCCTGGCCAAGGCACGGCGCTGGTCGGCGTGCTGGACCCTTTCTGGGAATCCAAAGGCTACATCACCCCGGCAGAATACCGCCGGTTCTGCAACACGACTGTCCCGCTGGCGCGCGTGCTCAAGCGCGTGTGGACGACAGACGAAACGTTCACTGCCGAGGTGGAACTTGCGCATTTTGGGCCGGCGCCCCTGCAGAACGCCGTCGCCGCGTGGAAGCTCGTTTCGGCACGAGGGAAGGCGCTGGCCAAGGGTGAGTTCGCGGCCAGGACGATACCGGTGGGACAGGGGATTCCGCTGGGCCGAATCTCGGTTGATCTCGCGAAACTGAAGGCGCCACAAGCTTGTAAGCTTGTCGTGGGACTCAAGGGCACCCCGTTCGAGAATGACTGGGGCGTGTGGATTTATCCGGCTAAAAGCGAGGCTGCGACACCGACGGATGTCCTGGTCACGCCTGCCCTCGACGCGACCGCCCTCGCCCGGCTCGACGCTGGAGGCCGGGTGCTATTGCTTCCGCTACGGCTCTCCCGTCAGCACCCGCGGCTCTTCTTTGAGCCCATCTTCTGGAACCGCTACATGTTTCATACGCAAGATCACCAGACGCTCGGCCTGCTGTGCGACCCGAAGCATCCCGCCCTGGCCGGGTTCCCGACGGACTTCTTTCAGGACTGGCAGTGGAATGAGATTGTCACCCGGGCTCAGGGCATGATGCTGGATGGGCTGCCGAAGGAGGTGCGACCGATTGTGCAGACCATTGATGACTGGAACACCAATCGCCGCCTCGGGCTGGTCTGGGAGTGCTGCGTGGGCAGCGGCAAGCTGCTTGTGTGCTCCGCCGATTTGGTCAAGGACCTGGAAAAGCGACCCGCTGCGCGCCAGTTGCGCGAGAGCCTGCTCGGCTACATGGCGGGCAAGCGCTTCAACCCCACGGTTCAGGTCAGCAAGGAAGCCCTCGCGGAGCTTCTCAACCTGAGCTATGGGTCCAATCTCATGAAGCTGGAAGCCCGGGTAATCGAGGCCGACAGCGAAGACAGCGCCAATGGTAACGCCGCTGCCAACGCGATTGACGGCGACCCGGAGACAATCTGGCACACGAAGTGGACGCCGGTGAATGATCCGATGCCTCACCATCTCACCGTTGACCTGGGCCGAGCGGTCTCGCTGAAAGGCATCACCTATCTGCCGCGCCAGGACATGGCCAACGGACGCATCGCCGAGTGCGAGATCTATTGCAGCACGGAGCCGAACGTTTGGGCCGCGCCGGTGGCTAAAGTTAAATGGCCGAATACCGATAAGCTTCAGACCGTGAACTTCCAGCAACCAGTCAAGGCGCGCTATTTGAAAGTAGTAGCCTCGTCCGAGGTCAACGGCCAGCCCTTCGCCGCCATCGCTGAGTTGGATGTGCTGCTGGACGAACGACGATAGTATGATCACAACTCATCCGCGTCTTCGACCGTGGAAAATATCCTCACCACTGAGGCGATTGAAAAACTCCGAGGTGGACACGCCGCCGGGACCGAGTCATTTTGGGGAGGCGGTGCAGGAGGCGGAAACAATCTCATTAGCTGACCACTTTATGGCCGTTCGACTCATGCCACATGCCCACGTCACTGGGGGCAAGCCAAACCTCCAGAAAACGGCAAGACTTCCTTGTTGACGTGCTTGGCCAGGTTTGGCAATTAGGGCCATGAGCATGGCTGAATTGATGCGGGCGGTGGCAAGTCTGCCAGCAGCACAGCAGAACGAATTGGCTGCTTTTCTTCTACACTTGCGGTTGCAGCACGACCCTGGCTGGCGAACAGACATGGCACGGCGAATTGACGACAAGAACCCCGCCAACTGGACGACGCTCGAAGATTGGAAATGTGAAACACAATGTTTCACGAAGCATGGTTAGTCACATGGGTTCTGCGGCCGCCGGAGTTGCCCGCCGAAAGCGTCGCCCGTAAAAGGGTCAGTCCTGGAGTTCGCATATTCGTGCCTCCACTTCACCATTATGGTTTTGCAACCTGCCCGGAAGGGCTTAGAGTATTGCGCAAATGCAAGATATAGCAAAAGCGGTTCTCCCTGCCCCGCGTAGCGTCAAAAGCACATTCGTATCAGTCGCCAGGCGGGGCGGCTTCACCCTTATCGAGCTGCTGGTGGTGATTGCCATCATCGCCATCCTGGCGGCCATGTTGTTGCCGGCGCTGGCCAGGGCCAAGAGTAAGGCGCAAGGCGTCGCCTGCCTGAGTAACTTGAAGCAAATTGGCCTTGCCTTGACGATCTACACGGATGGTTATAGGAACAAAATGCCCACGGCGCTGAGTTTCGGTGCCACTCCCGGCGACTATAACTCGGCCGCCAGTAGCGTCGATAAGACCGACACCTACGGCGGTGTGGCGAAGTTGGTGAACGTGGGGAACTATAAGGCCTTTTGGTGCCCCAGCGACAAGGTGCAGAAACCGTCAAACCTGGTGAAGGACACTGATTATACTTCCTATCGTTATCGGTTCGTCATTTGGTGGAACTCGTGCCTTTTTCCCGGTCTCAAGGACTCAGACTTCATCAGGCCATCGGTGCAGATGATCTATCATGAGGATTTTGACTACCATTACAACCGCTTGACTGACCGGTACCCCCTCGCTCCGCAACCCATCATCAATGCGATCTATGGTGATTTTCATGCCGCGAGGTTCAAGGTTGGCTTTCGCCAATACTCTCGTGCTCCTGACATTAGGTATGACCCTAACTGGTTTACTTTCGGCTCCGGCGGCGCATTGAACATGGACGCACCTAATACCGGTGGCGATGTGCATACCGGGTATGATTTTTAGCAACGCCCCAGCCCGTTGAAGGTAGGGCGCGCTGTCCCCGGGCGAAATGCCCGGCCAGTTCCAGGCCATCTAGAACAACTTCGACGACCTCCGTGCGCGCCTCATCGCCGTCACGCCGCTGGGCCTGACGGTTTTCAATCCGCCCACCCAGGCCGACGTGCAGGCGATTGCGGACAAACTGGAAATTCCACCTGCGGCAGGACACACTATCCCCATGAGCACGAAGGAAATCGTTCGGGACCTGCTGCAGAAGTTCCCCGAGGACGTTTCCCTGCACGATGTGGCGCAAGAGATTGAGTTCGTCGCCGCTATCCGGCAGAGGTTGGCGGAGATTGACCGCGGCGAGCGCATTCCGATTCTCCGTCCTTCCGTCACCGGAACAAATCGCTGTGCGTGCCGGTGCGCTCAAAGCAAACGTGTGCGCCCTTTTCGGTGAGGGTATAAATCAGCAACCAATTCGATTCGATATGGCAATCGCGGCTCCCGGGAAAATCTCCGCGCAGCGGGTGATCACGGCATTTCGGCGGCAGCGCCTCGCCATCAATCAACCGTTCAAGCATGGCCTTGAGTTTCGCCATGTCCTTGCCGCGGTTCTCAGCGCGCTTGACATCCTTCTTGAACTGGTTGGTGCGGCTAAACGTTCTCACAAGCCAAGGTCAGCAAAGAGTTCTTTCTTGCTGCCAAACCGCTTCACATTCTTGCCCGCCTTGCTGGCGTGTAGTGTGC
>JBAXTC010000680.1:0-4295 GCA_037130375.1 Verrucomicrobiota bacterium
CGATGCCTTGATCTACCTGGGGCTGATCGTGCTGTATCTGGCGGCCAGTTGGTATTGTCGTTCTGGCACAAGCCCGCAGCGTTGGCGGATCGGCCTGCTCTACTATCCGCTGGCGATGAACTTCATCTTTATTAATCTGAAGTTCACCATTCCGAAGCTTCACCCAGCCAAGATGGATTCCTTTCTTAACCACATCGACTCTCTGCTGATCGGCTCCACTCTGAGCTTGCGAGTGGAGGGACTCGCGCATCCGGTGCTGACTGAGATTTTCAGCCTCTGCTACATTCTATTCTTTCCGTATCTCCTATTCAGCCTGGTCTATTACTTCCTGGGCGAATTGGACCTGCTGAAGAAATTCGTTATCGGGCTCTTTACGATCTATGGAATCGGCTTTCTGGGCTACTCGCTCGTGCCTGCAGCCGGTCCGTGCCACGCGCTGGCGGCGCAGTATTCCGTACCCCTTACCGGCGGCTGGATTACCGGGTGGAACGCTGCCGTGGTGACGCAAGGCAGCAACGGGGTGGATGTGTTTCCGAGTCTCCACTGTGCGATCTCCTGTTTCCTGCTCTTGTTTGATCGGCGGCATCGGCCCTGGCGGCACAGGCTGTATCTGTTGCCCTGTATTGGACTCTGGTTCTCGACGATTTACTTGCGGTATCATTACCTTATCGATGTCCTATGCGGTTTCGCGCTGGCAGCCTTCGCGCTCTGGTTGGCGAACCGTTTCCCTATAAAATCCAATGAAATACACGCTCCCATTCCAAAATCCCCTGGCCGCTAGAATCGAATTAAGCGGCGGGAAAGGCGCCAACCTGGCCCTGCTGACCCAACGAGGTTTTCCCGTGCCGCCAGGGTTCGTGGTCACGGCCCAGTGTTATCGAGAGTTCATTGCCAGCGGTGGCGATGTGTTGCGCGATGTCGGGAGGCTTTCTTTCGATAACGCTGGCCAGTTGCGGGCAGAGAGCGAGACCCTGCGCGCGGCTTTGCGCCAACTGTCCCTGCCAGCGGAGGCGCTCGAAGATATCTGCCAGGAATTAGCTCAGTTTCCACCCGGCCAGGCGTTCTCAGTTCGCTCCTCCTCGACGATGGAAGAC
The DNA here is from genome assembly GCA_037130375.1 of Verrucomicrobiota bacterium. GTDB lineage: Bacteria > Verrucomicrobiota > Verrucomicrobiia > Limisphaerales > UBA8199 > JAPLUA01. Next base: position 1,095 of record JBAXTC010000680.1, read on the forward strand.
CTGGCCAGCGCCGCTTTTGCCGGACAGCACGAGACCTATCTCAATTGCACCGGCCCGGACTTCATTCTGGAGAGGATCAAGGAGTGCTTCCTTTCGTTGTGGGCCGACCGGGCGATTGCCTATCGTCATCAACAGCATTTCGATCATGCGCTGGCCGCCATGGCGGTGGTCGTTCAACAGATGGTGCAGTGCGATGTCGCGGGCGTGGGCTTTAGCCTCAATCCGGTCAATGGCCAAGTGAATGAATTGATCGTGGATGCGAACTTCGGTTTGGGCGAATCGGTGGTGAGCGGTGAAGGGCAGGTGGACCACTTCGTGCTCGACCGTTCTACGCGCGCGATCCGGACCGCGAACGTGGGGCAGAAGGCCAGCAAAGTAGTTTCGACGACCAGCGGCACGGAAGAGGTCCAGCTCAGCGAGGAGGCCGGGCGCGAGCCTTGCCTGACGCCGGCACAGTTATCGGAATTGGCCGGGCTGCTCCTGCAAGTCGAGGCCAGCTACCGCTTTCCCCAGGATATCGAGTGGGGGTTCGCAGGCGGCCGTCTGCATTTGCTTCAATCCCGGCCAATTACCACTATCCCGCCGCGGTGGACGCGGGACGAATCCGCCGAACGTTTCCCTAATGTGATCACTCCCCTGACCTGGGATTTCGTTGAGTCCGGATTCCACCGCTCGCTGAATCACTCGTTCCGGCTGATGGGTTTTCCGCCGTTCAACGGCAAGTGGTTTGGGATGCATGACCACTACATCTATGGGAACCAGAATGCTGTGGAGCTGTATGGACAGCGCGCCCCCTTTGTTGTGCGTAACGTGGAGGAACTACGCGCGCTCATCCCGAGGCTGCGTGAAGACTACCGCTGGGTGCAGCAGCTACCCGTCGCCTGGATGCGCGACCTGGATCAATACCTCATCACAATCGGCGAGTTCATGTCCGAACCGCTCGGTCACAAATCGTTAGGGGAAGTGTGGACTTTTGTGCTGAAGGTCAATGAGTATGGCGCGAACTATTTCCTGCCCAACATTGCCATCTCCATCACGCACGGGACCGTCTTCCGACTGCTCCACCTTCTGCTGAAGATGAGCGTTGGGCCGGAGGCGGAGGTGATGTTCGACCGGCTCATGGCTTACTGCGAAACCCGGACCGGGATGATCAACAAGGAGTTGTTCGAGTTGGCGGCGCTGGCACGGGGCAATCCGGAACTGGAGGGAGCGCTAAAGACGCAGGATACTCGTCCACTTGCCGGGGAAGGGGGCCTGGCCCGTTTTCCGGAATTCGAGGCTCGTTTCCAGAAGTTCCTGCGGGACCATGGCCATCGGGAGGTGGATTTCGACGCCTATTGTCCCACCTGGATAGAAATGCCCTGGGTGGTTCTGGATAATGTGAAGCTCATCCTGCAAAACCCGATGGACCAGCCGCCCGCGACCAAAGAGCGCGAGCTGAAGGTCCGCATGCAGCAGGCCGAGTTGGACCTGTTCCAAAAGCTGCCGCCGGACCTGCATTTCTTCTTCGCGGAAGTCCTGCGCCTGGCCCGCACCTACACCAGCCTCGATGACCTGGAGCACTACCAAACGACACGGTTGACGCCGGCTTTGCGCCGTGGGTTGCGCGAGATAGGGCAGCGCCTGGTGCGGCAGCAAATCCTGGGAGAGCCGATGGACATCTTTTTCGCCCGCCTTAAGCAGATCGACGACGCCATTGCGTGCGACACCCCCGCCACGTGGCAGGAGTTCGCACAAAATGTGCGTGCCCAAAAAGAGGCTTACCTGCGGGATAAAGCACGAAAGCCGGACTGGATCCTGGGCGAGAAGGAAGAAGAGCAGACGAGCGGTGACGGGCTGAGCGGATTGCCCGGGAGCTCTGGACAAGCTGAGGGGCCGGTGTTTCTGGTGTTGGGACCCGAGGATTTCGCCCACTTTCCGAAAGGCGCGGTGCTGGTGGCAAGGACGACCAATCCCACTTGGACGCCGCTCTTTTATAGCGCGGTGGCGGTGGTGACGGAAAGCGGCGGACCGCTATCGCATGGCGCGGTTACCGCCCGGGAGATGCGCCTGCCGGCGGTGATGTCGGTCAGGGAATCGTTGAGCCGGCTCAAGAACGGCCAGCGCGTGCGCGTGGATGGCACGCATGGGAAGGTGTTCATACTTCCTTAGCATGACGTTATTGGGATCATCCCCCGTCTCTGGCGGAATGGGTCGTGAATCAGCGCACACCTATATGACAGCCTTCCTGACCGTCACCTTCGCCCTCGGCGTCATGGCAGGCGAACCGGCCCAGGAACAGACGCTTTCCGCGGCTTCCACCTGGCGGTTGCCGCGAGAGCCGAAGGCGGTCTGCTTCGCCTTGAGCCCGGACGGTGACAGCTGGTCCGTGCGACGTCTCTCAACAAACATATCGAAATCCCTCGGACATTAGAAGCTATGTCAGGAGGCAGACCGGCTGCTGGCCGCGACGGCTCTCGATACGTGGTCTCCGTCCGGATGGAATAATGCTTAAAACGCATCACCTCGCTGACCTGGTCCAGCAATTTGAGTTTCGGATTGGGAATGAACCCCTCCCGCGGCAAGGACGCCTTTTCTCTTTCAATATACGAGACCCTGTTTCTTATAAACAGCTATGGACAAGCATTGTGGAAAGCATTATTCCTTGCGAATGACGCTTTCTAACACGTCCAATATGAGGCCCATTACTGGTTAGCCGACATTGCGCAGTGCCAATATGAACACCATCACTCCATACCTCATCGCGGTGGCGGTTTTGTTGCCGCTGCTTGCTCTCATGGTCAGTTTGTATCTTTGGGTGCAGCGTCATCGCCAGCGGGACGCCGCTCGCATCAAGGTTTTGTTTGGCCTGCTTTGGTTTCTTTTGTTTGCTGTATTGGCAGGGGGCGCATGTCTGGTCATCTTCGGAAGCGGAGGCATCACCTCAGTATCGAGTGTTCTTTTCCCGCTAGCCTCGATCATGTTGGTCGCCGCAAGTATCGCCTTTCAGATTCGTCAGTGTCAGCAGAGGCTCAGACACAAATGACGACGGCTAACCAGTGCGCTGCAGCGAACCGCCGCCCCGCCGGGTAGTCGGACGGTTCGGGTGATTTGTGTTGCTGCGGTGAGCGTGCGTAGCCGCAAAACTTCTCGGCGGGCGGCTTTTCCAGGGTGCTGGGATCAGACGCGGCAGCCCACGGGGAGTTTGGGCAGGTTTCTCAA
>JBAXTC010000681.1:0-4295 GCA_037130375.1 Verrucomicrobiota bacterium
TCTTCTTGTCGTTGAACTCCCCTACCCTACCCGCTTGGCACTCGTTTAGAGAGGCAAAACCACCTTGCTCAAAATCCCACCTCCTGTAGAATCTCCGCCATGGCGAAGAAAAAAGCTCAACATGCTCCCACGGTCCCGCTTGACCGATGGCGTGAACTCTACCAGGCGGCAGCCAGCTTCCAGATTTTAGCCCCCTGGCATTGGATGGATGACACCCACATTTTTGGTATCAATAACGAGCACGGTGTTCGCCTGGCAACCGTGCTTGGCGGTATGGGTGAGGTCTTCGGCTTGGCCAGCTACCGCGGTGGGGCCGGCGCCAACTTCCTCTTGCGCCTGCGGCGCGGTGAATTCCCCCCCGAAAGCCCCGGCGCCGGCTTTTACCAGGAAGCCTTGCTGGTCGATTTCGTTTCCAAGAAGAGCCTGCGGAAGGAAGATCGCGCCATCATCCAAGATCTCGATTTCCAACCACCGGTCCGCAAACCCAAGCTCTTTCCCGAGTTCCGAAGCTACAAACCCGGCTACGTGCCGTGGTTTATTGATGAAGCCGAAGCCTGCCTCCTGCTGGACGATCTGCGAAAAGCCGTCCTTTTTGGGGAACTCCTGCGAACCAACCTCTCACTTTATGACTCACGTCAGGAGACCGAATTCCCGTTCTTTCCCGCATCGGTCGCCGAGCCTTTAACCTTGGACCAATTCGAATGGCACACCATCTTGCCCGTCCCGCCTCCCGGCGACCCGCCCATCGACACCCCCGCATTTGATTTGCCTCCTCTGCTCGCGCTGCCTCAACCACCCAAGACCGCCTGGGAACTAACCGCCTTCTACTCGCCTTTCGCCGTCAACGAGTCGCCGCGCCCTTACTTTCCCAAAGTAGCGCTGACGGTCGATGCGGCAACAGGAATGATCCTGGCATTTCATCTCGCTACCATCAACGACACCATGGGCCAAACCGCCGCCGGCAGCCTGATCCAAGCCATCCAAGCCTCCGGCTACCGACCCGCCGTCATCAAGATGGACTCCATCAACCTCATTCGTGCCCTGCAACCACTCGCCAACGCACTCGGAGCCAAACTCCTCCAGGCAAAATCGCTTCCCATGGCCGAGGAAGGTCGCCGTTCGCTAGAAGCTCTGAACAACCAGTTTTGAAGCGCAGCGGTGCGCCAAACCAAAGACTGCATTGTAAAAGCAGTCCGGCGGTTGTACCGGTTTATAGCGGTAAAGCGTAAGGGGCGCTTGCTCGGCCGCGCCGACCACTAGCCGATTGCCGTTATTGTCCGTGCGAGTAATCGTCACGTTGAGCAAGTGAACATTGGCGCCGAACCCCGATACGCACGCATCCACGCTGCCGCCCGGAAGGTGAATCGACACCGTGCAATTGCTGATCGTGAAGACCCCAAGCGCATTATAGACTCCCAAGACAAAATGAACACAGAACCAGGAAAAACTGAGAAAGTGGATATGGACTCAATCGCGACTCTATTGGGGGTCTCGAAGACGACGGTCCATTATGCCATCCACAACACTGGCCGTTTGAGCGATCAGACCCGGAAGCGAGTGCTCAAATTGGTCGATAGAATGGGGTATCGACCCGACGGACTGGCTCGCAGTTTTCGCCGAGGCCGAACCGATACGCTGGGGGTGGTGTTGGTGACCTTAACCAACTCCACTCACGCACACCTGCTCGAAGGCGTGGAGAGCGTTGCCCAGCAGCATGGGCATGCGATCCTCGTTGCATGCTCCCACGGCCACTCCGATGTGGAACGTTCCTTGGTCAATGTGCTGCTGGAAAAGGGCGTCGATGGCCTCGTCGTGGTGCCCTCTGATCCGACCCAGAATCATGCATTCTATAAGAGTCTGCTGAAGAAGGGGGTCCGCTTGGTATTCGTTGACCGAGAGATTCCGGATCTGAACGCAGAGGTGGTTTCCACTGACCACGAGAAGGGGGGCTACATGGAAGCACAACACCTGGTCAAGCTGGGCCGCACGCGGCTGGTCTGTGTTGCCACCCGCTTGCCTGAACACAGGTCCACCTCGGTGCGAGATCGTTTATCAGGCATCGACCGCGCTTTGCGCGAAGCTGGCTTGCCGGCGCCAACCGTCCTGGGAACCGATCCGCCTGGCTTTGCCGTGCATGAGCAATACGGCTACGAGGTGATGCGGACCTTCCTGAACAAAGGTGCCGGCGACTTTGACGCCGTCTGCGCGGTTCACGACGGTTTGGCTTACGGCGCGATCCGGGCTCTCACCGAAGCGGGCTTGCGCGTGCCCAAAGATGTCGCGGTGGTCGGTTTCGATGATCAAGACCCAAGCGCCTACTTTCAGCCACCACTGACCACTGTGCGCCAGCCAATGCGCGAGATTGGCATGGAAGCCGGACGCCTGCTGTTCCGTCCTTTAAGCGAGACCGGTGCCAACGCAACTCGCCGGCGCATCGTGCTCGAACCCACACTCGTGGTCCGCGAATCCAGCGGCGCCGCCAAGGCGCGCGAAGCCTGATCCCTTCGCAGGAGAGTTGCCGCTAACCAGCCGCACTTCAATCTCTCTTCGCGCCAGAGCGGCTTCACTCTGATCGAATTGCTGGTGGTCATCGCGATCATCGCCATTTTGGCGGCGTTGCTCCTGCCGACCCTGGGACGCGCCAAACAGAAGGCGTTAGGAGTTTCCTGCCAGAGTAATCACCATCAACTTATGGTGGCCTGGCAAATGTCCAGACCTTGCATCCGCAGCGTGATGACCGACTCGACTTCGTGGCCCTCCGCGCGCAGGGCGGCGACGAGCTTGCGCGGCAGATTCTCGTCCAGCAGGATTCTCACGCCGGGTGCAGTTCCTTCTGATGCGCCAGTTCCGCCAGCGCGCCCCGCACCGATTCCTCGGTCAGACTCGGATAAGCGTCCACAATTTCAGCGATAGACAGGCCGGCGGCAAGCGACTCCAGGATGAGCGCCACGGAAATGCGCGTGCTCCGCACCCGCAGGCTCCCGCCCAAATGCTCCGGGTCAGCGACAAGCCAGTTCTTCATACGGTCAAGTTATGGCCGTTGCGGAATAAATCAAGCCTCGCCCGCCGTGTTCCGTCCGACCACCTCGTTGCACACAATGGGCGGCGGTGACGGAACGATTTCTTTCATAGCTTGCTCGTCAAACGAAACGGACAAATCATTAGCCGGATCTGCTGCCCCGCACAACCAGCGGTTCGCCCTCGGTGATAAAGCGCACTGATAGCCAGGGGCGCGCCCAGGAGGATTCGGAAACGACCGAAAGCTTGTGCCACCCAGTGGGCATGACATATTCGCGCCGCCGAACCGGCAATTGCCGGAGCCGGTTCCAATTCTTGTCATACACGCTGGCATCGTCGCGACCGACGTATTCGAGATACTCGCCTGTTTTCACGGTCCCTTCGATTGTCAGGCTGCCTTGCTCGACACGGACCGTTGGATTCTTGAGTTCCGATGGCTGTTCCTTGAGCGCTTTCAGGCCTTCGACCTTTGCCTTTGCGCTCGTGCGGGGCGGAATTTTGCCGAAGCCGAGCTTGAACCAATCGGTTTGGTAACTGAATCTCCCAGCTTCGCTGTTTTGCGGGCCGCCCCACGCCGCATCGGCCCAGTAAGCTTCGCCGTTGGGAATTTCAAAACACCTTGCCCGATCGGGACTCGAGATAGAAACCGTCGCTCGGCTTAATTGACTCCGGCCGGCATCCATTCCGACTCGGAAAGACTTAGCGTCAGCCCGTTGGTGTCAAAACCACCTTTGCAGTCGAACGCCAGCTTCGCGCCCGGCGCCCCGCCAACGCCCAATGGAACCAACCGGACATGCGCGGCGTGGCTTACATAAGTCAAAGCCTGATAACCACAACCGCTCTCCTCCCAACGTTTAGTACCACCCGGTATAAAGCTGATGCGATCAACACGTTCCCAGCTCCCAGGGGGTTCCCTTCCGTCGTTTTGAACTTATCCGGTGCCAATACGAATCGTTGCCAGGCCGGGGATTCATCGAGTTTTACCTCGGCAACATGACGGATACTCGGGTTGGGAGGATCATAACGAGCCCTATTTCAAAATACGACCATCGCCGAGGCTGACTTCAACCTGCGCCCGACGATGCGTCTCGCTTCGACTTCTTCGTTCCTCATCCAGGCGAGATTACGAGAACTGCGGAGATGGCCTGAGCGCCGGCGCTTCCCGCGGGACCATGCCTAAGAGTTGCTGCGGACTGTGGTACAGAATCGCCTCAGCGATCTTCAGCGCCTCGTCCATCGAGTATTGGCCCTGGTCAATCCGCTCGGCGAGGACGCGT
>JBAXTC010000682.1:0-4289 GCA_037130375.1 Verrucomicrobiota bacterium
CAAACCTGAGCGCCTGGGTGTCCGTTCCTATAAACATGCCGCTCCTACGGAGCTGGTGGTGTTCTGGCGATCCGATTCCTATAAACATGCCGCTCCTACGGAGCTGGTGGTGTCCCGGCGGCACCGTTGCTATTTTCGAATCGTGCTGAAAATATAAAGGAGCAGGATGCCGATGACCAAAGCGAAAATCACTCCGGCGATAACAAAAATCTGGTTGACCTTGTTGGTCCGCTTGGAGAATCCGGCCGCCTTGGTGTCGAACGTGCCGCCGCGATGCGCCTGGTCGAGGTCGGTGGTGCTCACCCCGCCTGGGATGACGCGTGTGCGGTCGAGCTGCTGTTTTGTCGAGGAAGCGGGCGCGCCTGTTTCGAGGCGCATTTCGATCTGGCCGAGCCGCAGGATTTGTCCGGGTTTAAGGACGTCTTCCTTGGTCTCTTTGCCGTTGATGTAGGTGCCGTTGGTGGAGTTCAAGTCTCGCACGACCACGTCACTGCCCCGCAGCAGCACTTCGCAATGATGGCTGGACACCGAGGGGTCTGCGATTTGAAATACGTTATCATCGCTGCGGCCAATGGTGGTTTTATCCACCTTTAACTCGCATAAGCGACCGGTCATTCCCGCGCTCAGAACAACGAGATTCACAATAAAGTCATACGTTAGACTGATTATTGCTTTTAGCCAGCCAAAGTCAACCGCTCAAACGTTATTCTGGACGGAATTGACAACGCCCGTGGCGTTCGACACTCTGGCGGAATGGCAAAGCCAGCTTTGGGCCGGGGCCTGGGCGCGTTGTTGGGCGGTAGCCCGATTGCAAAACCGCCAGGTCTGGCACCAGCTTTAACTACGGTTCCGGGAGCGGAGCCAGCGACGGACACGCACGAGCGAGTGCAGCGTGTGCCGCTCGGCCGCATTCATCCCTGTCCCTTCCAGCCGCGGAAAGATTTCGCCCCGGAAACTCTGAGGGAGCTGGCTGATTCGATCAAGGAACAAGGCATCGTTCAACCCCTCATCGTTCGCGAGCGGGATGGCCATTTTGAACTCATCGCCGGGGAACGCCGCTGGCGCGCCGCGCAACTGCTCGGCCTGGCCGACGTTCCGGTTATCCTTCGGCAAGCCGATGATCGCGCCGTCCTCGAGCTGGCGCTCATCGAAAACCTTCAGCGCGAGAATCTCAATCCGATTGAGGAGGCCCAGGGTTACGCCCAACTCGTTGACCAGTTTCAGCTCAAGCAGGAAGAAGTCGCGGCCAAAGTCGGCAAGAGCCGGGCGGTGGTGGCCAATGCGTTACGTCTGCTCAAGCTTGCGCCGGAGATTCAGGGCTATCTGCGCGAGGGCCGCATTTCCGTCGGCCACGCCAAAGTGATCCTGGGATTGGACGTCGAGAAGCACCAGAAGCACGCCGCCGAACGCATCCTGCGCGAGGGCCTCAATGTTCGCCAGACCGAAGCGCTGGTTTCCCACCTGCAAGCGCGCGAGACCTCGGCCATTTCCAAAGCCGACCTGCCTGCGACAAAGCCCAGGGATGTCCATCTTGCCAATTTGGAAAACCAGCTCCGCGAGCGGCTGGGGACGAAAATCAACCTGCGCTACTCGCAGGGCAAAGGCGCCCTCGAGATAACCTTTTTCAGCGATGCCGACCTCGAACGAATCCTGCAAATTCTCGGAATTCATGATCACCTCTGACCAACGCGAACAAACCGCCGTCCAAATCCAATCCGCCATCCAGCGCGCCAGTCAAATGACCGCGTTCGTCGGCCTCGACGGTTTTGTCGATGAAATCCTGCATGTCGTGGACAAGCGGGAGAGCGCGGACAAATACTCGCGTCTGCCAATGATCGCGCAGTTCGGCCAACGCCTGACCGCGGCGGCCGGCCAGAGCACCAATGTCGAACTGGTTAACCAGCTTACCAAGCTTGGCGGCAACGGTCCCATCATGGCCAATGCGCTGGCCAGCTTTGGCATCAAAGTCACTTACCTGGGCATTCTCGGCTACCCGAACCTGCATCCGGTGTTCGCCGATTTCGCCAAACGCGCCGAGGTGCACTCGATTGCCGAGCCCGGCTACACCGACGCGCTGGAGTTTGAAGATGGCAAGATCATGCTGGGCAAACACCAGTCGCTGAAGCAAATGAACTGGGAGAATATCAAGAGCCGGTTCGGGCAGGATAAATTCGCTGCCAAATTCAGCAGCGCCGACCTTGTCGGCTTCGTCAACTGGACCATGCTGACGCAGATGAGCGAGATTTGGTCCGTGGTGCTCAAGGAGATTTGTCCTGGGATGAAAGGGGCGCGACGCAAGCTCTTTGTGGACCTGGCCGATCCCGAGAAGCGGACCCGGTCAGACATTGCGCACGCGCTGGAGCTGATCACCGCCTTTCAGAAACACTTCGATGTCATCCTGGGCTTGAACGAAAAGGAAGGGTTCGAGATTGGCAACGTTCTCAACCTGAGCACCAGCGACCATTCGCCGGAAGCCTTGTTGAAGCTGTGCCGGGAAATTCACGAGCGTGTCCGCGTGGACACCCTGGTGATTCACCCGACCGCCTTCGCGCTGGCCTCCGGGCCGGACGGCACGGCCATAGTCCAGGGTCCATTCACCCTCAAGCCGAGAATTACGACCGGTGCCGGCGATCATTTCAACTCCGGTTTCTGTCTGGGCAAACTGCTCGGTTTTCCCACCGAGCGATGCCTCCTGACCGGCGTCACCACCAGCGGCTTTTACGTTCGCACCGGAGAAAGCCCGAGCATGACCGACCTGGCCGCCATGTTGCGCAATTGGCCCGGGGAGTGATGCGTTAACCGCCACGCTTACCATGGTCCTGACCGTCGTTAAATTCGGCACTCCGGTCCTTCGCCTGAAAGGGGCGCGCATCGAGGCCATCACTCCCAAGATCCACCAGCTTATCGGGGACATGCTCGAAACCATGTATGCGTACAAGGGCATCGGGCTGGCTGCCCAGCAGGTTGGAGTGGCAATGCAACTAACGGTCATCGACGTGCGTGGGGTGACCGATCGGCCATCCTCGATCGAGTTGAACGGAGAACCGGCGGAGGTGAAACTGTTCATGCCGCTGGTCTTGATCAATCCGGAGGTTAAGCCAGCCGGCGAATTCGCCACCGGCCCGGAAGGGTGCTTGAGCTTTCCCGAAATCTATGCCGACATCGCCCGCCCGGACGTGGTGGACGTGAAGGCGCTTGATAAGGACGGGAAGCCCATTACGTTCCGTTGCGGCGGGTTGCTGGCGCGCGCCGTCCAGCACGAAACCGATCATCTCCACGGCATCCTCTTTATCGACCGGATGGACAAAGCGACCAAGGAAGAACTCCGCCCGGACCTGGACCTGCTCCAGGCCGAGACCAAGGCGCTGCTCAAGAAGTAGCCGCCGCAATAAAGCCTCTGCGGCAACTTGTCTTAGTCGAGGATTGCGATTATAGTCGGTTAGTGAAGTCTTGCATTCTTCTCCGCGACACCGGGCTATCGCGAAGTTGCTGGGGCCTGCTAACCGTGGGTCTCTTCCTCTTCGATTTTGGCGCCGCCTGCCAGACCCGGGAAATCCGGCTGCGCAACGAAACGATTTCCACCCCACCCCGAACGAATGCCGCTGCGCCAGCCCGCAGTCTGGCAGCCCAACCCGTTGGCACCGGTCTTTACCTGCTCCAGTTCGACGGCACGCTGACGTCGGCCTGGCAAGAAGAGTTGCGCACCCTTGGTGTTGAGCTGCTCAAGTATGTCCCGGACGATGCGTTCATCACGAAATTCAATAATGTGGCCCCGGACAAGGTTGGGGCACTGAGCTACGTCCGCTGGGTGGGGCCTTATCGGCCGGATTACAAGATTCATCCGCGGCTGGCTGCAGCGGCGCGCGCGACGCCCCAAACCAAGCCGGTATTAGCGGTGAATGTTGTGATTTCGCCGCTGGCTACTCCGGCTGAGATTGCCGGGGTTCGCTCCCTGTTTTCAAGTGTTGCTCACGAGAGCCGCTTGCCCCAGGGCATCCTTTTGCGGGGGCAATTGCCGTCCGCCAGCCTCGATGCGCTGGCTCAAGCCGGTTCCGTCCTTTGGATCGAGCGTGCGCCGCGGCGGAAATTGGTGGACGAGATGGCCTCCAAGCTTGTGGGGGGTGCCGACGGTCTTATCGGGACGCGCACCGTAAGCCAGCAGCTTGGCTTCGACGGCTCGGGCGTCACGGTGTGCGTGGCGGATACCGGTCTCGACAGCGGCGACACGAACACCATGCACCCGGACTTGTTGGGCCGGGTAACGGGCTTCCGGTACCATGGGGCGAACA
>JBAXTC010000683.1:0-4282 GCA_037130375.1 Verrucomicrobiota bacterium
CCATTACCGCCTGCAAGAGAGTAGATTTGCCGCAATTGTTTGGGCCGGCGAGCAGTATCAACGGCTCAAGGGGGAACTCCTGCTGTTCAAATCGTTTAAAATACTGGGTGGTGACTTTTGTAATCATGCTTGTGTCGGCTTCTGGCAAATATCACGCCTTGAGTGTGGTTTCGAGTTGATTAATCAAGGCCAAGGCATCTTCAACCTCCTTCTTGTAAAGCGGTGGATTGATGATGGCGAGGAGGTCAGGGCTGTCAGCGGTGATGCGGAGGAGGCGGTTGCGGATGGGGTGGCTGGGGGCATTGAGGGTGGCGTGCAGATGGGTGAGGAAGTCGCATTTATTGGGGCGATCCAGAACCGCAGCTTTATCGAGAGGCATACAGGGTGGAGTAGTTATGAGCCAGGAATGGCGAGTGGCGCATTAGGTATTTTTGAGGTTGCAATTGGGAGATTCAAAGTCATATTGGTTGGCAGCGACCAGAGTGGTTCGGACCTTATCCGTTCCCGAGACTAAGTCCCTGGCCGCTCCTTTTTTTGTTGTTGCTGCAGCCAAGCGAGCACGTCGGCCAAGGGCTCAGCGCCCCGGTGGATGAGCGGCTGAACCCAGGGGATGCAGTTTTGATCCAAGGGCTTGATGGGCAGACCCGTTTTTTGTTGCTCCGGACGGCGTAGTGGTGCTCTGGGATGTTTGTGATAGCCTTGGATATGCGATTCTTCAACGCTCGGTTCCTTACGTCTCCTTTTGACCCGCAGTCCCCTTCATCACCCATGCGTCAATCTCTGACGCCAGGAATTTCCAAAGCCGACCGACTTTGTGAGCGGGCATCTTCTTGCGCTCAATCCATTTGTAGATCGTATCGCGATTGACGCCCAAATGAGCGGCAATTTCGTGGACTGATAGCCAACGTTCGGCCATAGACAAATTCTCCCGCTGCCCCGCTTTGGAACGATTTCCGACGGGGCGAAACGTTAAGACAAGATTGTAATGATTCCGTCCGTTTGGGCCAGAACAAAACGAAGAAAAGCCAATTGAGACAGGGCTGGCGCACCCGGCTTTCGTCCTTCCGATGGGTTTCATCCAAGGTGTGGTGGATGGGGCTGGCGGTTCGGAGCGCGGACAGGAGCGCAAGACAGAATTCGTCGAAGCCTGCAATTTCATGGGAATTAAACCTAAAAACAGCAGTTAGAACCACGGATTTCATACCATACCCCGGCGATACGGACGCAGTGCTCTCTTCGTTCGCTTGCTGCGCCCTGTCAGCCTTTCCCCGTGTTTAAATCGGGTCGGCGTTCGCATTGCCCTTTTCGAGGCTTGCTCGGTGTTCACGGCGCACAAATGTTTGGCTATTGTCGGTCATCCCTCCGGGATGAGGAGGGTCAAATCTTAGCGGCATTGGGCCTCTTGGTCGGGGCCTCTGGCCCTGCACGGAGTCTCCGACTCCGTGGACTGGCAGGTCGGAGACCTGCCCCACACCCCGTCGAGATGAGAATTGCTGGGAGGGACGGATTTCCTGAATTGACAATCAGCCGGAGATAGCCCACAAAGAAGCGGATTTTATGAATGAACTAGCCAACCAAGTGGCGGTCGTGACCGGCGCGGGGCGCGGCATCGGCCAGGCCATCGCGCTGAAGCTTGCGGGCGCGGGCGCGGATATTGCGTGTGTGGACCTGAAGGTCGAATTCTGCGAGGAGACCGTGCAGAAGGCCCAGGCGCTGGGCCGGAAAGCCTGGAGCTTTGGCGCCAACGTGTCAGACGCAGCCAGCGTGGATGCGGCGGCGAAGGAAATTCTTGCGGCGACCGGCAAGGTGGACATTCTGGTGAACAACGCTGGCATTACCAAGGATGGGTTGCTGATGCGCATGAGCGAGGCGGACTGGGATGCGGTGCTGGACATTAATTTGAAGGGGACGTTCCTGTTTAGCAAAGCTTTTGCGCGCAGTTTTCTCAAGCAGCAGTCCGGACGCATTGTCAACATTGCCTCGGTGATCGGCCTGATCGGCAACGCCGGGCAGTGCAATTACGGGGCGAGCAAGGCGGGGGTGATCGGTTTCACCAAGTCAGTGGCGCGCGAATTGGCGAGCCGGAGCATTACGGTGAATGCGGTGGCGCCGGGATTCATCGAGACCGCGATGACTGCAAAACTTGGTGTGGAGGTTCGCGAAGCGCTGTTGAAGCAGATTCCGCTGGCCAGCCTCGGGCAGCCTGACGATGTGGCGAGTGCGGTCCTGTTTTTGGCAAGTCCGGCGGCCCGTTATATTACCGGGCAGGTGCTGGCGGTGGATGGCGGGATGGCGATGTGAATTGACATCTCGCGCCGCGTTGGCGATTGTCTGAGCGGCTGAGCTAAAATGTCTGACAAGAATGAAGCAACGGCAGAGTTTGACCGGCAAGAAATATTGATTCGAGGCTTGACGCCTCACCGAACGTGGCATAGACAAACTGCAAAAATTACAACTGGAGTAAACCATGACTGAGAAAAGTATTGAACAACGAGTCAAAGACATAATCGTCGAGCAGTTGGGTGTGAATGCGGACCAGGTGACCCCTGACGCCAAATTCATTGAAGATCTGGGAGCGGATTCGCTGGACACCGTGGAATTAGTCATGGCGCTGGAGGAAGAATTCGGCCATGAGATTCCTGACGAGCAGGCGGAGAAGCTTCAGAGCGTCGGGGACGTGATCAAGTACATCGAGGATATGCAGCAAAAGTAGTTGTGCGTTGAGAGCTTTCGGGGCGGCTTGGACTGTCATCAGCTTAAGCTGCCCCGTTTGGTTTTATGGTGAGCAACTGGACAGAACGCCGGGTGGTGGTCACCGGGTTGGGGGGGGTCACTCCCCTGGGTCACGACATCGAGGTTTTTTGGAAGAACCTGATCGACGGCCAGTGTGGCGTGGACCGGATCAGCCGGTTCGACCCATCCAACTTTGACGCACAGATCGCCGCTGAGGTGAAGAACTTCGATCCCCTTCCGGCGTTGCCATCGCCCAAAGAAATCCGGCGCACGGATCGTTTCTCGCAATTTGCGGCGTACGCGGGCTGGCAGGCTCTGCGCGACTCGGGTCTGGATCTGGACCGGGTCAATCGGGATGAAGTCGGCGTGTTTATCGGCTCCGGTATTGGCGGGCTGCAAACGGTTTCGGAGCAGTGCAAAGTTCTGCTTGAGCGCGGGCCGGACCGGTTGTCGGCTTTCATGATTCCGATGCTCATTCTGAACATGGGTTCGGGGCTGTTCTCGATGTATCACAAACTGCGGGGGCCAAATTTCGCCACGTGCTCCGCCTGCGCGACGTCCAACCACGCGCTGGGGGAGGCATGGCGCACGATCAAGATGGGGGATGCGCAGATCATCTTTGCCGGCGGCGCTGAGGCCACGATTGTCCCCATCGGCATCGGCGGTTTTTGCGCCATGAAAGCGCTGAGCACTCGCAACGACGATCCCAAGCACGCCTCGCGGCCATTCGACAAGGAGCGCGATGGTTTTGTGATGGGGGAAGGCGCGGGCGTGCTGGTTCTGGAAGAGTTGGAGCATGCAAAGCAGCGCGGCGCGCGAATCTATTGTGAGGTGATCGGCTACGGCAACACTGCCGACGCCAACCATGTCACTTCTCCGTCGCCGGAAGGGGAAGGCGCGGCCCGGTGCATGCGCATGGCTCTGCGGAACGCGGGCCTCAATCCGGAGGATATTTCCTATATCAACGCCCACGGCACCTCGACGATTCAGGGCGACGTAGCGGAGACGCGAGCCGTCAAGACGGTGTTCGGCGCGCACGCGCAGAAACTGGTGGTCAGCTCCACCAAAGGCGCCACTGGCCACATGCTCGGCGCGGCTGGCGCGGTTGAAATGATCGTTTGTGCCAAGGCTATTCAAACGGACACCGCGCCCCCGACGAT
Organism: Verrucomicrobiota bacterium; assembly: GCA_037130375.1. Taxonomy (GTDB): domain Bacteria; phylum Verrucomicrobiota; class Verrucomicrobiia; order Limisphaerales; family UBA8199; genus JAPLUA01. The sequence goes on from JBAXTC010000683.1 coordinate 3,894, forward strand.
CAACTACCAGAACCCCGATCCGGAGTGCGATCTGGATTACGCGCCCAACACCGCGCGCCAAATGAAGATCAATGCGGTCCTGAACAACTCCTTCGGTTTCGGCGGTCATAACGCGAGCATCCTGGCCAGGAAGTTTATTGGGTAGAAGGTGTCGGGCCGGGCGCCGCCACGGCCTTGGTGATGCTCGCCGGAAGCGCTGCGGAACCTTCTGGGACTCTTTTTGGCATTGCCTTCAGGCGTGTGTTTGTCAACTTGAGCGCGTGAATTTCCTTGCGCTAATCGAGGCCAAGCGCGATGGCAAACTCCTCGATGCGCCCCAAAGCGAACCAATCGTCTCCGCCTACACCGCCGGCCAGATTGCCGACTATCAAATGGCGGCCTTCCTGATG
>JBAXTC010000684.1:0-4281 GCA_037130375.1 Verrucomicrobiota bacterium
GCAAGACGCCGATCATCTTCCGGGCCATGGACCAGTGGTTCATCGAGATCGACCATGCGAAATTCCGCGAGCGGGCACTGGACGAAATCGGCCGCGTGAACTGGATCCCCGATTGGGGCAAGAGCCGCATTGAGGCTGCCGTCAAGGGCCGGCCGGACTGGTGCATCTCGCGCCAGCGGACGTGGGGCGTGCCAATTCCGGCGTTTTATGATGGTCAGGGAAACCCGATTCTGGAGGCGCAGGTCGTGCGCAGCGCCGCCGGCTTGATCGAACAACACGGATCGAATGTCTGGTTTGAGAAATCCGCCGCTGAATTGTGGGCTGCGCTCAGGCCGGCCGATTGGAAAGGTCCCGAGGCCGTCGCGAAATCGAATGACACCCTCGATGTGTGGATTGATTCCGGCTCGTCGTCACGGGCGGTCATAGCCCGGCGAGAAGAAATTCGTGGCAAGGACAAGCCGTTCCAGTGCGAAATGTACCTGGAAGGCAGCGACCAGCATCGCGGATGGTTCCAATCGTCGCTCTTGTTGTCGCTCGCGGGCAATGGCGCGGCCCCCTTCAAGACCGTCTTGACCCACGGCTTCATGGTGGACGCCGACCGCGAGAAGATTTCCAAGAGCAAGCAAGGCCAGGGTGCCTATGAAAAGCCGCAAACTTCCGAGGTTTACGTCAAGAAATACGGTGCCGACATCGTGCGCCTTTGGGTTTCGTCGCAGGATTTTCGCAACGACATCATTGTCAGCGAAGAACGAATCGGCACAGTGGGGGAAACGTATCGGGTTTTGCGCAATGCGCTGCGTTACCAATTGTCGAACCTGTACGATTTTGACCCGGCCAAACATGCCGTGACCGACGAGAAGCTCACCGGGCTGGATCGTTGGATACTCAGCGAGTTTTCCAGAATGGAACAGGAGGTCATCGCCGCTTATGACCGATACGAGTTCCATGTCGTTTACCAGAAGGTTAGCCAGTTTGTTGCCGTCGAACTCTCGGCGATTTATCACGACGTGGTGAAGGACCGGCTTTACACCGATGCGGCGAATTCCCCGAGGCGGCGCTCGACTCAAACCGCGCTGCACCGGATGGTCGCCAGCCTCTGTCAAATGCTGGCGCCGATTCTGGCGTTCACGTCGGACGAGGCATGGGGGTTTGTGCCAGGCAAGCAAGCAGCTTCGCTGCACGAGACTCGATGGGAACCGGCCCGGTTTGAACCCGACGCCAAGGAACAGGAGGATTGGAGATTGCTCCTTAAGGCGCGCGAATCTGTGCTGCCCGAACTCGAAAAGGGCAGACAGGGCAAACTCATTGGCAAAGCTCTCGAAGCGAAAGTCACTTTGCTCGGTTATACCGAGGATTCCCTGGACCTTGAGAAACGGCACGCCGCAGAATTGCGGGAGTTGCTGAACGTCTCCCAACTCGAATTCGCATCTCAACCCCGTGCCGGCGCGACCGCCGGCTGGACGACGAAGGTGACGAAAGCGGAGGGCCAGAAGTGCGAGCGTTGCTGGCATTGGGAATCCGATGTCGGCTCGCACCCCGAGCACCCGACCATCTGCAGGCGGTGCGTGGAGGCGGTCCAAACCCCGCTCCCGCTTTAGTTGCTACCGCCGGTTAGCAAGCCGACGAGCGCGGTTATTGCGACCTGCGCAGCGGTTTTCCAGATGTCTGTGTTCTTTACCCCATTCGTATCAAGCGCTTCCACGCGCGCCCACCTGCCCACCTCCTTGTCAAAGGTCATGGCGACCTTGGTCCAGCCGTCATCCGTGACGATGCCCCACCCCTTCCAACGTAATGTCAGCCGCAGGTCAACACGCTGTAAATTCTGCCAATCCTTGGCCAGGTTCTCGCCCCGGTAGGTGATTTTGACATCGTGAACGGACACGCCGACAAAGGTGGCCGTCGGGTGAAGCTGGTCCAGGACGACCTGGCCGAGCGATGTGAGCGTTCCGTCGCTCTTGCGTACGTCTCTATCCGTGAAATACGACTCGTAGGCAGAACTGAACTGAGTCGTGAAGTCTCCGCTCCCCCGCGTTCGTGCCTCCTCCACCTTGCCCTCAAGCGCCTTCGGGCCGCAGTTTGTCAGCAGCCGAATCTCCTTTATCTTGCCTTGGCGGACCGCCACCGTCTTGTTGTCGGCAGTTGCCACCTTTACCACCTTTGCCGTGGAATCCGTCTCCAGCTTGCCGGCCACCGCCTTGTCGCTGGTGAGGATTTGCACCGGGCTGCCTTTGGCGAACACTTCCGCCTTGGCCGTTCCGCTGCCGACCCAACATCCCAGTATTGTACCAACGCAGATACCAATTGCCATTTGCTTCATTTTCATAAGGTTCTTTCCAGTATGTTTCGTTTGTTATTTGTTGTTTGTCTATCAGTTGCCAATTCGGCATTCAATATCTAAATCGCAAACGGCTCAGCCTTTCTTACACTCCGTGCGCAACGAAGGAGATGAAGCGCCCAGAGATCCTGTCTCCGCTGCCGCCCAGCGGCCCAGTTTGGCCGGATTTGGCCGTGATCGGGAGTGCGACCTCGATCCAATGTCCTTGGATCCAACGTCTCAACATGTTGATTATCAAATACTAACAGCATATAAACGGCACCGTATCAATGCCGACTTGCGGGTTTCATTGTGGCCGGGTTTGGCCGGGTCTGGCCGGTTCCCATGCTTTCCTGCTGCGGCGGAATATCGTCGCCGGACCTTCGCCTTCTCGCTCCAGCCAGCCACCCTCAACCAGACCGCCAAGATCCCGCCGCCCCTGCCGTTCGCTCACTGCCAGACGGCCAGCATACTCCGGGAGGCGGAGTGTCTCGCCGGGCTTCAATTCGTCCAGAAGTCTGCGTTCCCGCAAGTTGAGCGTCAAAGCGGCTGTTCTGGTCTTTGTTGGCAGGGTCAGAGTAATGCCTGAGGCGTCCGCGCTCCATTTCGGTTGCGGCAGGCCTGCCTCCTTGCACCACTTCACAATGTTTTGCGTGCCCCGGCCCACACGTTCCATGTATTGGCGAAGGTAAAGCACTTGGGTAACGTCCGGGTTGCGAGGCATTGAGGGATGCTCTCGCTTCAAGTCACCGATCTTGATGCCAGGGGGAAGTTCACCCGAGTTCCAGATCACCAACCGGTTCGGGTAAAGGTCCACCGCGATGCCACCGCTGAAATCCGCATAATCGCGGTGAGCGAACGCATTGACCAAACCTTCCCGCACTGCTTCCTCGGGAAAAGCGGGTTGGTCAGAGCGCCGAAGCCCACCGCGGAACACGCTCGCCACGGGGGTATGCTGCCGGATGATCGAAAAGACCTCTTCCAGCATCCGAAAGAGCGGCCCCTCAAACGTCCGGTTATCTATGAAATCTCCGCCCTTGTCAGCTTGATATACGGTCACTCGGGCCCGGACCTGTGGAAACTGGATGGCGGGACACTGGCCAAAAAGGACTTCGGCGGCGTTGGTGATCGAGTTCTGCCGGTATAATCCAAGCTCCGCCAGCACGGACTCCACCCGATCCGGATGTGAGAACGGGAAATTCCGCTTGATGCGAGCCTGCTCAGCAGTCTTAAGAATTAGTTCCTTATCCAATTCCCCCACACCCGCTTCAGGGATGAGGCGGCGCTCCCACCGTTCAGCGCTGGAAAAACTCGATTCGACGATCGAGCGGATTTCGTTCGCCGTCGCGCTCACAGTCCGGGACTGCTGTCGCACGAAAATGGCGCCCTCGACGGTATAGGGCCGGTCCCGCCCCGCCGGCACGTCAATAATGCAAAAGTAATCATGCCCGGCAGGCTCCACTGCCACGGACCAAAACGCGGGGGGGGTGATGAGTTGCCGCAGGGCCTCTTCGATCTCCGAGCGGCGCAACCGCGCTGCCTCAAGGCCGGGGCCAGCCTCGACAAGGACCGTGCCGCCTCCAGTGTTCAGAAAAGCGCACGCCGTCCTGGCCACGTCCTCGGAAGTTGCATTGAGCGATTGGTGCTCGAAGTGCGCCGACGCCAGCTTTTTCAGGAGCTGCGGAACAGTGGAATCGTCGCTCATAGCTTCGTTCTTCCTTTCGCACACGCCTGTAAGGCCGAGAGGGGCTGCTGTTTGACGATGTCGATCGCCTCGGCGTAGCGCAGGAATTGGGCAACGACGAAAATGTTGGCATCCGGTGGCGTGGCGAAAGGTTGCGCCCAGTTGCCCCGGCGGTCGCGTAATTCCCTCTCGGCCTGGATCACTTCTTCATACACGTCAATGACGCGGAGATCGTCAATTAGCTTCCCGCCGGTGAGTTTCAATTTCGCTCGCTGGTCGGCGG
>JBAXTC010000685.1:0-4279 GCA_037130375.1 Verrucomicrobiota bacterium
CAGCTCTTCTTGAATGCCATCAGCCGTTTCCTTCATGTCTTGAAACCACCCTGTTCTGGGCGGCAGGTGGACATGAGTGCGATTCCCAATGTCCCGCGTCTGGACAGTGTCTCAAAGCGGGACGATTTTGCTGTCAGTGCGCTTCGCCACCTCTTGAACTGGGCTGAAAACAGAGGGCGGAAGGCGTTGGCACAATTAGTGCGGCGTTTTTTAGTAGTTGGAACAGCAGTCGAAAAAAGCTGGAATAATCTGGCTCCCGTCTCTGGTAAAAGTTGTTGCCGCACTTGTGATATATGTGGAAACTACTAATCGAAAACTGGGTTTGTGCGCGTCTGCTTGTAATTGCCGCTGCGCGGGTGATCCTGCACTCTCCGATCTATGGGACCATCTGGACGGTCCACCAGGTTCATAAGGTCATCGAGCAAGACCAGGTCGATGGACCGGCGCGGATCACCGCCGAGTTAGGCGAACTTTACATGATGCTCGAGACGGGGCGCATTACTGAAGAGGAATTTGGCACTCGCGAAAAGGGGCTGCTCGACCTCTGCTAATCGATTGGAGCAGAGGGCAGTGGCGTCCTCTCGATGCCTGGAGTTTGGAGTTCGAGCTTTACTTTGCCGCTTTTTCCTTCGGACTTCCCCAGTGCCGGTCTGCGAAGTTCATAAAGACGGTCCAATCATCTGCGGTTGTGGAATGTTTGCCCTCGCGCACGTAGTAGCCGAGGGGGCTGTCCACGAGCTTTCCCAAGGGCGGTATTTCCTTGGCGGTGAATCCTTCCGTGCCGAGCAAGCGATAGACGGAGCCGGCTCCTTGCAGTACCTGAAATTGGCCGCGCGGGTTGGCCCACTGGTCGCCCTCCGCCGCGGAGAACAGGACCGGCCGGGGCGCGCACAAGGCCACGAGACAATTCTGGTCGAAGGGCAGCCGCTCGGGCGCATCGTTGAATTGCTTGAACTGCGCGTTGAACCAATGCGGGAACCGGTCGTTAATGGCCTTCACCGATTCGCCGGTCTTGCCGCGACTGGGCGCGGAGCCGCCGCAGCCGGCCTGATGCGGGAAGGCGATCGCGATACGCGGGTCGAAGGCCGCCGCCAGCAGTGCGGTTTTGCCGTTGCGCGAGTGACCGAAGGCGGCAATGCGATGGGGGTCCACGTCGCGGTCCGTGACCAGGTAGTCCACGCAGCGATGGAAGCCCCACGCCCAGGCGGCAATCGTGCCGCGGTTGGTCGGGTTATTTCTGGCCGGGTCACCACCGGCCAGGCAGGCGTAGAGGCCGCTGCTGATGTCGCGGCGGTCTGAGTCCACATCCCCGCTGTAGAACGCCGCCAAGCCGTAACCGCGCCGGAGGATTTCGGCCAGCGGCCAGTCAACCGCCTCCTTGCCTCGTGCGGCGTCCGTAGCGGCATTGTTCGGGCAACCCGGACAGGAACTGCCCAGCCAGGTGCTCGTCAAGGGCACGCGCGGATCGCCGGTCAAAGCATGGTTGCCGCAGAAATTCATGGCCAGGAAGACGGGGGATCGGGGGGCGGTGGCGGGGCGCTGGTTAGGAACAACCAGCATGAGGTCAATGGAGATTGTTGAGGGTTGATCTGGCTTCGCCTCGTTTCCGCGCGACCCCGAGTTGCGGGCTGAGGGAGGGAAGGCCATCTCTAACTTCACCAGCTTGAGCGTTGCCTTGCCGCCGAGGAAATCGGGGTATTCGCCCAAAACCTTGGTTTGCGCGCGCTCTGGGGCGGGGGGAATTGACCCGTACATATAATGCTGGAAGAGCGCCAGCAATTCGGGCCGGCGCTCGTTGACCCACTGCGCACTGGAATCAACCCGCCGGCCGTCAAGCATCACGAGCGGATTGGGCAGCGCCGATTGGGGTGGCAGCGCGGAAACCTTCGGGAAGGGAGGGCTGCCGCCTTGCGCGGCAGAGCCGGCCAAGAGCAGCAGGCCCAGGACGGAAAATAAGGAGATGGATTTAAGGCGCATAGGGCAACAGCTCCACTTTACCGATTTCCAACCAAACCGTGGAACCCAGAGGGTGGCCGCGCAGGCGAACGCAAAGATTCGTGTGAAGGGCAGCTTCATAGGATTGGATACTTGATTTGGGTTTCGGATTTCGCGGGTAAAATGCGTTTTGCCAGGGGCGGGGCCAAGGCGAATGATTTGTTGGCTTGAGTCACAGGAGCAATCTTATCCGGCGGTGGCAGGACGTCCAGTGCGCAATTGGGGCGGCAATTCTGCCCATGAACCTGATAGGTTCATGGGCAGAATTGCGGCTTTCGCCTGGGGCTTATCCTCGCGGCAGTCCTGGCACCGCCCGGCCCAATCTGCTTCCGTTGTTTTACTCCTGCGGCTTCATCGCGCGTACCCGCTTGACTCCGCTTTTTGCACTCCCGATATTTCAGGTTCAAAGATGAGCAGCATTTGAATTACTATGGCCAAATCGAAGGTTAGGAAGACGACGTCGAGACTTGGCGCTCACAAGCAGAGCCCGGCCGACTCCGAGCCGGCCGGGCAAGTCCCCCGTGGAAAGGCGCTGGCAAAACATCCCGAAGCCGCCGCCAGCCTCAGCGGTGGCAACTCCGTTTCGGGAAATGGCCAGGGGACCGTTGACATCGTTGAGAAGATAAAGGAACTGGTTCGGCTCGCCCAGGAACAGGGCTATCTGACCTACGGCGATATTAACGACGCGCTGCCGCAAGCAGCCGTCACGCCGGAGGAACTGGACGAGGTTTATATCAAGCTGCGCAATCTGGAAGTCGAGATTGTTGACCAGGCGGAAGTGGATCGCATTAAACAGCCCGAGGCGGAAGAGGAAGAGGAAAAAATGCGGCTGGACATCCTGGACGATCCGGTTCGGATGTATCTCAAGCAGATGGGCCAGGTGCCGCTGCTGACGCGCGAACAGGAGGTGGAGATTTCCAAGCGCATCGAGGTCGCCGAAAAAGAAATCAAGCGCCTGGTGTGCGGCTTCGGCTTCGCCGCCAAGGAGCATATCGCGCTGGCGGAAAAGCTCCTGTCCGAGCCGCCCAGAGAACGGTTCGACCGGGTGATTCTTGACAAGAAGATCGAAACCCGCCAGCAGCATCTCCGAGCCCTGCGCAAATTGATCCGGGTGGTGCGGGCCGCCGATCTGAAGGTGGATGAACGCTACGCCCAGTGGCAAAGCGCCGTCTCCGGTGCTGAGCGCGACCGGTGCTGCGCCCGCCTTCGGAAGCTCGACCGCAAACTTCGGAAAACCTTCGAGAAGTTCTACTATAAACAAAACGTCATCGATGAGATGGCGGTGGTGGCGGAGAATATCAACGATAAAGTCCAATCCAGCCTGCGCTTGATCAAGAAACTCGAGGAAACGCCCCAACCTGAGTCGCAGGCCGTCATCGAGTCGGAGCAGCGCAATATCAGGACGCTGGAGTCCTTGATGCGCCTGCCTTGGCCGGAGTGCCTCAAGGCTTGCGAGCAACTGAAGCTTTTCTCCGCCAAAGCCATCCAAGCCAAAACCGAAATGGTCGAGGCCAACTTGCGGCTTGTCATTTCCATCGCCAAGAAATACACCAACCGCGGCCTCTCTTTCCTGGACATGATTCAGGAGGGCAACGTCGGCATGATGAAAGCCGTCGAGAAATTTGAATACCGGCGAGGCTACAAGTTCTCGACTTACGCGACCTGGTGGATTCGCCAGGCCATCACCCGGTCTATCGCCGACCAGGCCCGCACCATCCGCATCCCGGCCCACATGATCGACGTGATCAACAAGCTCTTGCGTGCCCAGAAGCGCCTGATACAGAACCTCGGCCGCGAACCTACCCCGAGGGAAATTGCCGATGAAATGGAGCAGCCGGTCGAGCGCATCCGCGCTGTGTTGAAAATGGCGCAGCAGCCAATCTCGCTCCAGTCGCCCGTCGGCGAGAGCGAGGAGACCAGCTTCGGCGATTTCATCGAGGACAAATCCATGGAAAGTCCGGCCGAGACCGCGAGCCTCAGTTTGCTGAAAGACAAGTTGAGCGACGTGCTCGCGAGCCTGAGCGAACGGGAACAGAGGGTCTTAACCTTGCGCTTCGGGCTGGGCGACGGATCCTCGCGCACCCTGGAGGAAGTGGGCCGGCAATTCGAGGTTACCCGCGAACGCATTCGCCAGATCGAGGCCAAGGCCCTGCGCAAAATACGCCATCCCACCCGCATCCGGCAACTGCACGGATTCCTCGAAATCAGGCAACGGGAGTAAATCACGCATCCCGCATCACGCATCCCGCATCACGCATCACGCATCACGCATCACGCATCACGC